>PHAT01000012.1 GCA_002840435.1 Deltaproteobacteria bacterium HGW-Deltaproteobacteria-6 | reverse complement strand
CGAAACGGGATCGTTTGAATACCGCGTGACGGCAGAGGCAAGCCATTCGACGCTGGCTCGGATCATCCACGCCGTCGAGTCTGCCCAGGGCAGCCGGGCACCAACGCAGCGCTTTGTTGATCAGTTTGCCAAAATTTATACACCTGCTGTTTTTGCACTCGCGTTTTTGGTGGCCATCGTACCACCGCTGGTCTCAGATGCAGCATGGTTAGACTGGATATACAGGGCTTTGGTGTTGCTGGTGATTGCCTGCCCATGCGCACTGGTGATTTCAACGCCCGTGACCATTGTCAGTGGTCTTGCTGCCGCTGCCCGCAAGGGAATCCTGATTAAAGGAGGCGTGTATCTCGAAGAAGGCCGCAAGCTTAAGGCACTGGCGCTCGACAAGACGGGTACAATTACATACGGTAAACCGGTACAGACCGATTTCATCGCGCTAAGCGGTGAGGCGAGCGAAACCCGAATACTGGCGGCCAGCCTGGCCTCACGCTCCGATCATCCGGTTTCACTGGCCGTTGCCCATGCTGCTGAAGAAGCAGGACTGACGCTGCGCGATGTGAATGATTTTGCGGCCATTCCCGGCCACGGCGTCAAAGGTAGTATTGCAGAGCACCTCTATCAACTTGGCAACCATCGTTTGATCGAAAATCTTGGATTGTGTTCGAAAGAAATCGAGACCAAACTCACCGCACTGGAGAGCCAGGGCAAGACTGCCGTATTACTGGCTAACCAGACCGGGGTGCTTGCTATTTTTGCAGTTGCCGACACAGTGCGGGAAACGAGCCGTAAGGCCATCGCCGACTTGCATTTGCTCGGTGTGAAAACATTAATGCTTACCGGCGATAATGTTCATACGGCCGAAGCAATCGCACGAGAGGTCGGTATTGATGAGGCAAGGGGCAATTTACTGCCTGAAGACAAACTCAAAACGATCGAAAGCCTCCTGATAAACGGGAATAGCGGCAAGGTAGGCATGGTGGGCGACGGCATCAATGATGCCCCCGCGTTGGCCCGTGCGGATATTGGCTTTGCCATGGGTGCTGCCGGTACGGACACCGCCATCGAAACGGCTGACGTGGCGCTGATGGACGACGACCTGCGAAAGATTCCCGCCTTCGTGCGCCTGTCTCGGGCCACGGCTCGGGTGCTGACACAGAACATCGTGCTGGCACTCGGCATCAAGGCTGTGTTTCTGGTTCTGACCTTGACCGGGCAGGCAACAATGTGGATGGCGGTCTTCGCCGACATGGGCGCGAGTCTACTGGTCGTGTTCAATGGATTGAGGTTGCTGCGTCGATGACGTTCGAGCATATCTCTGTGATTGGAAGGGCCTGAAGGTTGCTTGGCTTTGAGCAATCAATCATGCCACCCCCGCTAGGCCTGATCCTCTTATCTATGGGCAAAGGTATGAACTGTCGATGGGCAGAATGAAAGCCTGCCGCTCTGAGATGAGGATGGAAAGACGAGTCATAACCCCGATGCGGGAGAAGGTGTCAAATATGTTTTGGAAAAAGATACAACTGCGTCCAGGAACGTACAAATTTTTCCTCGGCCTGTCTGCCGATGATTATTTCAAAGAAGTGGAGATAACACTGAAAGAAGGGGACTCTATTTAGCTTGAATTCAAACCCATTTATAAACACAAAACCCACCCTACAAGGATATCTGACTTTAAAAGGGTATAAAGGAATTTAAAGTCTCTCTGAATGGTGTGTGCTTTTAGTTAGAAAAGAGAGATAACCGATCCATATGGAAGACCTGCTGAAAAAGAACCTGATGCGGCAAAGGCATGAAGAGCAAAAGTCAGTTGCTCATCGGGTCTTCCTAAAAGTTCTACGTCATGTTCTACTTTATCGGCTTGGAAAATACGGTATTGACAACCCTCCCAAGAAATAATCGATCTCTGCGGGAGCCCAACGCAGAATAGTCTACAGCGCTGCAGACTATTCTGCATCTCCTGATCCATTCAACTTATATCTTTGAAATCAAACGTCGCTTAAATGATGAAATCAAAGAGTGTGAGATTTCTGATGCAAAATTAATATCATTCATTATTAGATGCTTGCAGAGTGTTTCTCCGGGCACCTCGTAATTATTTTATGGCGCTGAATGCTCCGACTCTTTTTTGGCATGTTCTTTGTTTAATATCAGAAGCGGGTAAATAGGCAAAATGGAGGTTGCGGGATGAAGAAAAATTTTATCATCACATTAATGGTATTGGCCGTCGGATTTCTGCCGGCGGCGGGCCATGCGGCGTTCTGGCAGAAGACGAAGGTACTCACTCCCAAGCAGGGTGAACTCCTGATACCTGTCGCCGATGTCAGTGACGGCAAGGCTCATTTCTTTAAAGTCAAGGCAAATGACGGGACGATGGTTACTTTTTTTGTCCTGAAGAGCAGGGACGGCGTCATTCGGGCGGCGATCAACGCTTGTGACGAGTGCTACCGGGCCGGTAAAGGGTATGTGCAGGACGGTGACTCTATGGTCTGCGAACAATGCGGCCGGCGATTCGCCTCCGACAAAATAAATGTGATCGCCGGAGGGTGCAATCCGGTAGGTGTTGATCGAAAAATTGTGACCGATCAGTTGATCATCAGCATGAAGGATATCAACCAGAAAAGCTGGTATTGCCAGTTGCAGAAAAAGTAAAGGACGCGCTGACAATCTTATGCCATACAATCCGGAAACACATAGAGAAAAGCGTGAAAAAGTACTGGGTGTCAGAAAACGGGGAATCAGCTTGGGGGTTTTGGCTGTTGTGGTTTCCAGCCTGATCCTGATCGGCTTCGGCGCTGTCGTCATTCCCAAATCCGTTGCGTGGTGGAATGGCCGCAACCTGGAGGATGCCATCTTTAAATTGAAGGATGGCGGCCCCTGGCCTGCCGACGTCGTCGCCGCTTTGGGCCGGCAGACCGGAGTAAAGAAGACAATGACCGACAAAGGCGGGACGCGGCTGGTGATTACTTTTGACCGGACCGTTTTTGACGCCCGAAATGTCACCCCCTTATTTGAGAAAAATGGCCTCAACGCCATTCTCCTGAACCGGATCGACCACTCACAGCACATGCGGGGCATGCAAAAGGATTAACCTGTGAAGCTTTATCATATTTCCTTCAATAACCTGAGGCGGCGCAAGGGCAAGATGATTTTTCTCATTCTTGGCCTTTTCGTCGGTGTTGCCACTGTTGTCAGTCTTTTATCCATTACGGAGACGATGACCCGTGACGTCGAGGATCGTCTTGACCGTTTCGGCGCCAATATCGTTATGGTGCCCCGCAGCGACAATCTTTCACTCAGCTATGGCGGCATCACTGTGGGGGATGTCAGTTATCAGACCGTGGAGTTTGACGAATCCCGGCTGAAGGATATCCGGCAGATAGAGAACGCCAGGAATGTCGGGATCATCTCTCCCAAGACTATCGGCACCGCCACCCTGAAAGACAGGAAAGTTCTTCTGGTCGGGGTGGATTTTAAGTCCGAACTGGCACTGAAGACCTGGTGGCAGCTCGACGGTGAAGCCCCGTCGGCGGTAAACGAACTGATTGTCGGCGCAGACGCGGCCGAAGCGCTGCGCGTGGTTCCTGGGGAAAACGTCATCATCGCCAAAAGGGGATTTGTGGTTGCGGCGATTTTGCAGAGGACGGGGGCATCGGAGGACGGCATCATTATGGGAGACCTGCACGAAATCCAGGAAATTCTGCATAAGCAAGGCAAGGTGTCCCTGGTGGAAATAGCCGCTTTCTGCCGCGGGTGTCCGGTTTCGGAAATTGTCCTCCAGATCGCAGAGAAGTTTCCCGATGCCCGTGTGACCGCTCTTGAGCAGGTGGTTATGTCGAAGATGCAGTCCGTGGAGATGTTCCGGTCCTTCAGTTACGGCATCGCAACGCTGGTCAGCGCAATCGGTGCTCTTCTGGTCTTTGTGACCATGATGGGCGCTGTAAACGAGCGGACCCGGGAGATCGGCATCTTCCGCGCCATTGGTTTCCGCCAGGGCCATATCATGCAGATCGTTCTGATGGAGGCATTTATCATCGGGCTTATTTCCGGACTTCTGGGCTTTATCGGGGGAAGCATGATTACGTGGGTTGTGGTTCCGCTGATCCTGAAGGGGGGAAGCGCACCCATTTTGAATCTTGGCCTCGGCGGAATTTCCATTCTGCTGGGCGTTTCCTTAAGCCTTGTGGCCGGTCTGTACCCGGCCCGCAAGGCCAGCAGGCTGGATCCCAGCGAAGCTCTGAGAGCGTTATAGGAGAAAATAATGGAACAGGATCGGCATTTGATTGAAATCCGGGGCATCGGGAAAAATTATCAGGCGGGAGACACGCTCGTCCATGCAATCCGGGAGATGAATTTCTATGTTGATGATGGCGAATTTGTGGGCATCATGGGGCAGTCCGGCTCCGGGAAGAGCACATTGCTGTCCGTCATCGGGGGGCTCAACCACCCCACGAAAGGCAGCGTCTGCGTGGACACGCTTGATGTTTATGGCCTCACCAGTGAGCAACGAGCGGACTTCCGCAGTGAATATCTGGGCATTGTTTTTCAATCCTTTCAGCTTATCCCTTACCTTACCGTTGTGGAAAACGTGAAATTGCCCATGGCTGTTACCGGCATCAAAGATAAAGAACAGCAAAAAAGAGCTCTGCAAATTCTGGAGCGCGTCGGACTGGAAAATAAGGCCAGGCGCCTTCCGGACCAGCTTTCCGGAGGGGAGCAGGAACGAGTGGCCATTGCCCGGGCTCTTGTGAATCAGCCGCCCATTCTGCTTGCCGATGAACCTACGGGGAACCTCGACACCGAAACAGCGGAAAGTGTCATGGCCTTACTGACCGCTTTGAATGACGAAGGGCAGACGATCATCATGGTGACGCACAACCCGGGCGTAACTCGTTTTGCATCACGGACGATCCATGTCAAAGACGGATTGGTGTTTCTCGACGAGGCTTGCGGCAAAAACTGACCATGAAGAAGATCCTGATTGTTGATGATGACCATTCCTGCCGGCGCGTGCTGGGGTATAATCTGGAAACAGAGGGGTACCAGGTCTTGTCCGCGGCATCGGGCGAAGACGGCCTTGCTGTATTTCGTGAACAGAATCCCGATCTGATCATCACGGATGTGAAGATGAGCGGCATGAGCGGCTTGGATCTCCTTCAGGCTATCAAGAAAGTCCGCCCCAGTATGCGGGTCATCGTGATAACGGCCTTTGGAACGGCGGAAAATATTGCTGCGGCCATGAAGCTTGGCGCCTGTGACTATATAACCAAGCCATTTAATCGCGATAGATTGAATCAGGCTGTCGGGAAGGCCTTCAACTGACCAGTCTTATCCTTAACGGACTGGAGAATATTCAGATGCAATGTAGACTATTCTACAGCTTGTTGCTCTTCCTGATAAAATAGCTAATAGTTACAGTGTATTAAATTTGGCATGCCTTTTGTAATTAGAGCTAATATCGTTTTGCAAGATGAAACGAAGCAAATTTGTTCGGACAATTTACACAATAGAACTTAAAGGGGAAAATGATGTTTAATCAAAGAAAAAATATACCATGGATTATCATGTTGACCATTTCCATGACTTTGATGTCTGGTCTGGTCTTCGCGCAGCACAATCATGATTATGGCACAACCTCGCCGGTTAGTGGTCAGGACCAGAAATTATTGGATGAACTTAAAGGCATAGATGGCAAGCAGGCAATGGAACTTGCCAATAAATGGCGGCAAAGGAATCCGGATATTACCAGTTTCGTGACTCCCGATGCGGTCAATTTTAAGTTCAAAGACGGCAAAACCATCAGTGTGCCTCTGCCGGATGATCAAATGGTTGTATCCATCGCACCATACATTAACACAACTCATAAATGTGCGACTCATTATATGTCAAAATGCGATGCAGAACTGAAAAACGTTCCTCTAAAAGTCTTGGCCATCACCGCGGAAGGCAAAACCGTGATTGATAAAACTTTTAAAACGCCGTCAACCGGTTTTTTTGATCTCTGGTTGCCGCGGGACCAGGAAATTATCATATCCGTAAGTGCCCGGGGGAAGAAAGCAACTGGCAAGATATACACATATCGGAACAGCAAGACATGCGACACAACACTTAAATTGGAATAATTGGACCAAGCTGATTATAAAATTAACGTATAACTATAACCAATAAAGGAGAAGATCGATGTTTAATTTACGTAAAATATTGCTAGGAGTTATTATCTTGGCGACTTTTGTTGTTTTAGGTTGCGCCATGGGAGAGACGCAACGCGACCATGATCATGGCGCGGCACCAGCCGCAAACACGAAACATCACGGTATGTCGCACTAGATATCTATTGCCGACAAGTCTGCCTAGAAGGCAGTTGAGGATACTTAAAAATTTATTTTGAAGGAGAAGATCGATGTTAAAATCAACGAAAATTATGCAAGGAATTGTTGTCTTGGCGGCATCCGTTATTTTAAGTTACGGTATGGCTGAGGCGCAACACAACCACAATCATGGCGCGGCCCCTGCCGCCAAGATGGAACATCAAGGCATGTCCCATCAAATGTCTATGGCGGACAGGCCTGTTCAGGTGGCTGATATTCAGGGACTGAGAGTTTCTCTGGACGTCATGGATATGGGCATGCATGTCCATATGCAGGGCATGAAGGGTAATCCCGTGCCGGACACCTACGACGCCAAACAAAGTCAGGCGATCATGGTGATGATTAAGTCTCTGGCATCCAAGGAAACTGTTAAGGACGCCGATGTTACCATTACGATTATTACCCCGTCAGGCAAGGAAAAAACAGGCAAGGCGCCGTGGTGCGGAGATCATTACGGCGAATCTTTCACCCCATCGGAAAAGGGCACCTATCAGATTGTCATAAAAGTAGAAGGACAGGAAGGAAAGGGGCAAACAACCTTCAAGTATGAATTTAAAGGTTAAATGACATTTATAAACTTGACTTACGGAAAACATGCATTAGAATAAATTTTTAGTCGTCGGGAAACAATTTACTAATCTGTGTTGACTTAAGAATAAATCAAGAAATCAGGAGGAATGAAAACCATGAAGCGAGCTACTTTATTTTTGGCTGTAATGGTGCTGTTGGCCGTCAGTATTACAGCCTATGCCAAAGATTATGAGATGACGAAGAAGGCCGGTGATTACACCGTTCAGGTAGGGATTGATAAGAATCCGCCGGTAACGGGTAATAATAATGTTGCAGTTGTGATTAAAGATGGAGCGGGGAAGGATGTCACGGATGCAGCAGTAGTAATTGATTATGGCATGCCCGCCATGCCCGGTATGCCGGCAATGAACTATAAAACGGATGCCACTTTGAAGGGCAATCGTTACGTGGCGACTCTGAATTTCTCCATGTCGGGTCCCTGGTCGGTAGCAGTCAAAATCACGAGGGGCGGAAAGACGCAATCGGTGAAACTCAATGTGGATGTTAAATAGTCTATCAAAGCTTGGTATGGCGTTACTCGGCTTGCTTTTGCTTGCCGGGTCCGCCTTTGCCCAGGATCTGAAGCTGGATGATCTTGTTAACGAGGCTCTGAAAAACAATCCGGAAATCCAGGCTTTCGGATCCAGAATCGACGGAGCAAAGCAGCGCATTCCTCAGGCAAAGAGTCTGCCCGATCCCATGCTCATGTTCGGTTACCAGAACGAGGGCTTCAACCGTTATACCTATGGCGAGGAACAAGGCGCGCAGTGGATGTTCGGGGCAACGCAGCAATTCCTTTTCCCCGGCAAGCGCGCCTTGAAAGGGGAAATGGCCCTGAGGGATGCCGAAAGCCAGGAAGCCATGCTGGAACTCCTGAAACTCCGGACGGTCTCTCGTGTCCGGGAGCTTTACCTGGATCTGTTTCTGGCCTACAAAAATATCGACCTCCTGAGAGAGCGGCAGGTTCTCTTCGCTCGCGTCGAAGAGTTGGCCATCGTCCGTTACAGTGCGGGGAAAGGCATGCAGCAGGAAGTGCTGATGGCTCAGACCGAAAAATACATGCTTCTGGAAAAAGAGGCAATGTTCAGACAGAAGATCGAGTCCCTCGAAGCTATGCTTAAAGCAGCGATCGGCAGAGATGGGGGTGCGACACTGGGACGGCCCGGTAATCCATCCTATGAACCATTTTTTTTCAAAGCTGAAGAAGCTGTCCAAATGGCGCTCAGCCATTCACCCGAGATTAAATCCCGGGGCAAGATGATTGAAGCAGCGGAAACCAAGGTCAGGATGGCCAAAAAAGAATTCTTTCCGGACTTCAGCGTCAATGCCAACTATTACAAGCGGACGGGCGATTTCATGGACATGTGGAGCCTGACATCGACCATTAACATTCCAATCTATTTCTTTACGAAACAGAAGCCGGCTCTTTCCGAAGCAAAGGCAGGCCATGTGCAGGCGAAGCAGGAGTTGGAAGCGGCAAAACTTATGATCACGGCGGCAATCAGGGACAATATGTCTATGATCAGATCGGCCGATACCCTGATGGAGCTATACAAAAACGGTCTGATTCCCAAAAATACCCAGGATGTGGATTTGGCTCTTTCAGGATATGCCACCGGAAGGACGGAAGCTATCGTTGTCCTTTCCAGGCTGAAGACTCTGCTGGAATACGAGACACAATACTGGACGCAGTTTACAGAAAGACAAAAGGCCATTGCCCGTCTCCATGCTGTTACAGCAGGCCTGGATTCGAAGTCAGGAGGTGAAAAGAAATGAGATTTATTGCAATAATGCTTATCGCCATCTTATCTGTGATTCCTGTGACACTTCATGCTCAGGGGCATGCAGGACACTCTGCGCCACCACCGGCGGCACCTGCCGTCGCCAAGCCCAAAGCCGCTGCGCCTCAGCCGAAAGCTCCTTCTCAGGTACAGCAACCGGCGCAAGCAGTGCAGGAAGCACCTCAGGTTGAGATTGCACCGGAACTGCAACAGCGTATCGGTGTCAAGACCGTTGCGGTAACCGTCAAACCCATTCAGAAAACCATTCGGACCGTGGGGCGAATTGAAATTGACGAAAGAAAACAGGCCACTGTTAATACAAAAATAGAAGGTTGGATTGAGAAACTTTACGTGGATTACACAGGACGTTATGTAAAGAAAGGTGAGCCCCTGGCGGAAATCTTCAGTCCGGAACTCCTGGCCACACAACAGGAATTCATCAATACAAAAAAATGGGCGGGAAAGCAAGCAACCCCAACAAAGCAGGCCGGTCATAATCATGACGCTAAAGCAGATACACCAGAGCCGGTTTCCGTCATGAAGCAGATGCTGGAAAAGGATGCCACAGTCACCCTGGAAGCGGCAAGGCAACGGCTCCGTCTCTGGGACATCTCGGAGAAGCAGATCAAAAAGATCGAGGAGACGGGACAGCCTGTCCGTACCCTTACCCTTTATAGCCCGGCCAGCGGTTATATCACCCAGAAAATGGCAATTCAGGGGATGAAGGTTATGCCGGGAGAAAAACTCTTCGACGTGGCCGATCTGTCACGCATCTGGATCGTTGCCGATATCTATGAATATGAGCTGTCAGCCGTGCGCGTGGGGCAGCCCGTGAAGATTACCCTCAGCTATTTTCCGGGTCAGGAATGGGCATCGCGAATCGATTTTATTTATCCCGTCTTTTCCGCGGAAACACGAACTGCTAAAGTGCGTTTAACCCTTTCCAATCCGGGAGGTGCTTTGAAACCGCAAATGTTTACCAATGTGGAAATCCGTATCGATATGGGAAGAAAGCTTATGATCCCTGATTCGGCTGTTATGGATACGGGTAAGGGCCAAGTGGTCTATGTGGACCGGGGAAATGGTTTTTTTGAACCCCGCGAGATCCGGACGGGGCTCAGGGCTGATGGTGCTGTTGAAGTCCTGCGTGGCCTGAAGGCGGGAGAAAAGGTGGCCTCTTCGGCTAATTTCCTGATCGATTCCGAAGCACAACTTAAAGGGATCAAACCACTGTCTAACCCTAAATAAAATAATAAGGTCTTTCTATGATCGCCAAAATAATCGAATTTAGCGGCCGGAATAAATTTGCAGTCTTTCTGATGATGGCCCTGGCCATTATCTGGGGACTCTGGGCCTTGAAGCACACGCCTCTTGATGCTCTTCCGGATCTGAGTGATACGCAAGTAATCATTTATACGGAATGGACGGGGCGCAGCCCTGATCTGGTGGAAGATCAGATTACCTATCCGATCACCTCCACATTGCTGGCCGCGCCGAAAGTCCAGGCCGTGCGCGGCTATTCATTTTTAGGCAGTTCCTTCATCTACGTCATTTTTAAAGAGGGAACGGATATCTATTGGGCCAGAAGCCGTATTCTGGAATACCTGCAAGCGGTAAAAAATAAAATACCCGCCGATGTCAACCCGGTTCTCGGTCCCGATGCCACCAGTTTGGGATGGGGCTTTTCTTATGCCGTCGTTGATGAAACGGGGGGACATGACCTCTCCGAACTTCGGAGCATCCAGGACTATCTTCTCAAACTCGGTCTTGAAAGTGTGCCCGGCGTTTCCCAGGTGGCCAGCATCGGCGGCTTTGTAAAACAGTACCAGATCACCATCGATCCCAACCGCCTGAACGCGTATAACATTCCTATAACAAAGGTCATGGAGGCCGTCAAAAAGAGCAACCGTGACGTGGAAGGGCGCGTTTTGGAACTGTCCGGCGTCGAATATATGATCCGCGGACGGGGATATGTGAAAGGCCTTCAAGATTTGGAAAATATCGCCGTGGGCGCGAGTGCAGGCGGAACACCAATCTATTTAAAGGATGTGGCCCGTATTCAACTGGGGCCGGAAATCCGCAGAGGGCTTGCGGAATTGGACGGCCGGGGTGAAGTAGCCGGTGGCATTGTGATTGTCCGTTCCGGTGAAAATGTCTTGAATGTTATCGAGCGGGTTAAGGAAAAAATCGACAAAGATATTACACCCAGTCTTCCCAAAGGCGTAAAAATCGTCACAACTTACGATCGTTCGGATCTCATTATGCGATCCATGTCCACGCTCAAAGAGGAGATTATCAAACTGATCATAGCAGTGAGTGTGGTCTGCCTGGTCTTTCTTTTCCATTTGCCCAGTGCCCTTGTGGTCATTCTTACACTGCCTATCGCCATTCTCATGGCCTTTATCAGCATGTATTATCTGGGTGTAACGTCTAATGTCATGAGCCTTTCAGGCATCGCTATCGCCATCGGCGCCATGGTGGACGCCGCCATCATCATGGTGGAAAATGCCCACAAGAAGCTTGAAGAGTGGGAACAGCAGGGAGAACCAGGGAACCGGGTTGACGTTATTATTGAAGCAGCCAAGGAAGTGGGTCCCTCTCTTTTCTTTTCGCTCCTCGTTATTACGGTGGGGTTCCTCCCCGTCTTCACCCTAGAGGCTCAGGCCGGGCGGCTCTTCAAACCCCTTGCCTATACGAAGACATTTGCCATGCTCTTTTCATCTTTCCTGGCCGTTACCCTGACACCGGTTCTGATGACTCTGTTCATCCGGGGCAAGATCCGTTCTGAGGAGAGAAATCCCATCAGCCGAGTCCTGCATAAGGTCTATGAGCCCGTTGCCCATGTAGCTCTCCGTTTCAGAAAGACGGTTATTATTATTGCCATAGTAATCATGGCTGTCACCGTATACCCTTTCATGAAACTGGGCTCCGAATTTATGCCACCTCTTTACGAGGGAACATTGTTCTATATGCCCGTGACAGTACCCGGCGCGTCCGTTTCCGAAGTCGGGACACTCCTCCAACTTCAGGACAGCATTCTGAAAAAAATCCCGGAGGTCGCCCAGGTATTCGGCAAGGCCGGGCGTGCGGAGACGGCCACGGACCCAGCGCCCCTGGAGATGTTTGAAACCGTTATTAATCTGAAGCCGGAGGACCAGTGGCGTCCCGGCATGACCACGGAAAAATTGAAAGACGAGATGAATGATGCCCTAACCATCCCCGGTGTGGCAAATTCCTTTACGATGCCTATTAAGGCGCGCATTGACATGCTGGCTACCGGCGTCCGGACTCCCGTCGGGATCAAAATCCTGGGGCCGAATCTTGAAGAAATCGAAAAGATCGGTCTGGCCCTGGAGCATCATTTAAAAGATGTTCCCGGAACCAGGAGCGTCTATGCCGAACGGGTAACAACGGGTTACTTCCTCGATATCGAAATCAAGCGCGATGAAGCCGCACGGTATGGCCTTACGGTGGATGATGTGGGCGAGA
This sequence comes from Deltaproteobacteria bacterium HGW-Deltaproteobacteria-6, assembly GCA_002840435.1. Lineage (NCBI taxonomy): Bacteria > Deltaproteobacteria > Deltaproteobacteria bacterium HGW-Deltaproteobacteria-6. The sequence continues at coordinate 19,259 of PHAT01000012.1, read as the reverse complement.
TCGTCCAGACAGCCATCGGGGGCATGAACCTGACGATAACGGTGGAGGGACGGGCGCGCTATCCCGTCAATATCCGCTATCCCCGTAATTTGCGCAACGACGTGGAGCAGATGAAGCGAATTCTTGTGCCGGTAATGATTTCCGGTGGCGCTACGCCGGTACAGGCTGGTCCGGGAGGTATGGCGGCACCGCCGAGGATTACGCAGATTCCTCTGGGTGAAGTGGCTGATTTCAAGATTGTGAAGGGTCCCACGGCCATCAAAAGCGAAGAAGGACTTCTTACCGCTTATGTCTTCGTTGATATCACCGGGCGTGATATGGGCGGCTATGTAGAGGAGGCCAAGAAAAAAGTATCGACGTTGAAAATCCCCGAAGGCTACAGACTCACCTGGAGCGGGGAATATGAAAATCTGGAGAAGACTCATGAGCGGTTGAAGATGGTCATTCCTCTGACCCTTTTTCTCATCTTTGTTCTTATTTACCTGAACACGAGATCAACGGTCAAAACAATGATTGTCCTTCTCGCCGTGCCTTTTTCTCTAGTCGGATCGTTCTGGTTACTCTACATTCTCAACTACAACATGAGCATTGCCGTCTGGGTCGGCATCATCGCGCTGGCCGGTCTCGATGCGGAGACAGGGGTGGTCATGCTCTTGTATCTTGATCTGGCCTACGAAAAGTGGAAGAAAGAAGGCCTGCTGAAAACGAAAAGTGATTTGAAGGATGCCATCATGTTCGGCGCCGTCAAGCGTATTCGTCCGAAGATTATGACGGTGAGTGTTATCCTGGCGGGACTTATCCCCATCATGTTCAGCCACGGAACGGGTGCGGATATCATGAAGCGTATTGCCGCACCGATGGTGGGCGGCGTAATAACATCCACCATTCTGGAATTAATTATTTACCCGGCGATATACATGATCTGGCGGTCAAGATCTTTGGAAAAAGATTAACGATTCACGATAATTGATAAAAGGAGGTATTATGGATCAGAAACAAATTGCCAAACAGTGGATAGAGTTTAATAAAACTGCCTTCGATAACACTTTTAATGCTATGACTGTGCTACAGGATCAAACCGAAAGGCTAGTTTCCCGTTTTTTGGAGAAAGCAATATATTTCCCGGAAGAAGGGAAAAAGGCAATCCATGACTGGATAAATGCCTACAAGAAAGGCCGGGAAGATTTTAAAGCCACGGCGGATAACAACTATAAAAAAGTAACCGACTACTTTGCTGATTTTCAGAAAGAGACAGCAGCGAAAAGCGGCGAAAAAAAATAACCGCAAGCGTAGTCATGAAGTGAAAAAGGAAAGGCTAAAAATCCCGATGCCTCTCAATCGAGAAAAGGATGCGATCATGGAAAAATCAAAATCTGTGACCAAAGACCCCGTCTGCGGGATGACTGTGGAGGAAGCAACCGCTATTAGCGCCGAACGTGATGGTAAGAAGTTCTACTTTTGCAGTGACCACTGTCGGCAAAAGTTTCTGTCCACCCCAGTTGGCACTAAGCCGAAGAGCAAGCCTGAATGATGTTATGGGTACAAGCGCGACATATACGTTAACCTCGTGTTCGCTTCCACCCGCAACTTACTCACTGGTCCGTAGGGTGTGTACCGGCTTTTTGCGCGCAATAGGCGTGGCGATGTTTTGAGATATGTAGTCGAGTCAGCGAGGGAAAGATGAAGATCACCGATCCCGTATGTAAAATGACCATCGAAGAAGAGGACACTGTTGCAACGTCATCTTATAAAGAGAAAACGTATCATTTCTGTTCTGATCACTGCAAAGAATCACTCGACAGCGACTCTGAATCGTACCTTGTGGCGGCAGGAGCTGACGGTAAAAAAGAGCAGGTAGAGGTTAGAACTAAAGCTGAGTGGACCTGCCCCATGCACCCCGAGATTATTCGGGACAAGCCGGGCCATTGCCCGAAGTGTGGCATGTCCCTGGAACCCAAAACGTCTATGCCGGTAACGGGAAAGGTAGAATATACCTGTCCAATGCATCCGGAAATCATCCGCGATAATCCGGGAAACTGTCCGAAATGCGGCATGGCATTGGAACCGAAAACCGCCTCGCTAACCGAGACAGAGAGCAACCCTGAATATGAGGACATGCGCAAGCGTTTCATTGCAGGTGCCATCCTGACAGTCCCTCTGCTGATCATCGCCATGCGTGATATGATTCCGGGCGGCAGGCTTCTCGATACGCTGGCTGCCGCCAAAACCTATCTCTGGATGGAATTCCTGCTTGCAACGCCGGTTGTCCTCTGGGCGGGATGGCCTTTCTTCGTCCGGGGTGTCCAGTCTGTAATCAACAGAAGTCTTAACATGTTTACCCTGATCGGCCTTGGGGTTTCGGTAGCCTACCTTTACAGCTTGATCGGCGTGTTGTTTCCCTATCTTTTTCCTACGACGATGCAGACGGCAAAAGGTACCGTTGGGGTCTATTTTGAGGCCGCGAGTGTCATTGTTGTTTTAATATTGCTGGGGCAGGTGCTGGAATTGCGGGCCAGAAGCCGGACCGGGACGGCCATAAAGAAACTGTTAGGTCTGGCGCCCAAGACCGCCCGAAAAATAGACACTGAGGGGAATGAAAGCGATATCCCCTTGACGCATGTCATGAAGGGCGATCGTTTGCGCGTCCGGCCGGGAGAAAAGATTCCCGTGGACGGCGTCGTTCTGGAAGGATTAAGCAGTGTCGATGAATCGATGATATCCGGCGAACCGATACCGATTGAGAAACGAGCTGGGGACAAGCTCATCGGTGCTGCGGTCAACGGCACCGGCTCATTGATTATGGAAGCCCGCAAAGTTGGCGCCGAAACCGTTCTGTCACAAATCATCCGGATGGTGTCCGAGGCCCAGCGAAGCCGCGCGCCGATTCAGAAACTGGCCGATGTTGTGGCCGGATATTTTGTGCCGGTTGTGATCGCTGTCGCACTGATTGCTTTTGTCATCTGGTACTTTTTCGGTCCCGAGCCCCGATTAGCCTTTGCACTGATTACCGCTGTCTCCGTGCTGATCATTGCCTGTCCCTGTGCATTGGGTCTGGCAACGCCGATGTCGATTATGGTCGCAACCGGGAAAGGAGCAACGATGGGGGTCTTGTTTAAGAATGCCGAGGCGATTGAGACTTTGAGGAAAGTGACGACGCTTGTAGTTGACAAAACCGGAACGTTGACCGAGGGCAAGCCGAAACTCATGCAGGTTGTCGTGGTTCCGGGTATGGATAAAGACAGAGTGTTGTTGCTGGCGGCTTCGCTTGAGAAGAGCAGCGAACACCCATTGGCGGCAGCCATTGTCGACGGGGCTATCCATCAAGGGATCAACCTGACCAATACGAATAATTTTGTCTCCCATACCGGCAAGGGTGTTTCCGGCGAAATTGATGGCCAGCCCATCTTACTCGGCAACAGCGCATTGTTGGAAGAGTTTAAGATTGATGCCGGCTCCCTGGCTCAGCAGGCCCAAGGTATGTGGTCCGAAGGGCAGACAGTCATGTTTGTGGGGATTGCAGGAAAGATTGCCGGAATGCTCTCGGTTGCCGATCCGATCAAAGAGACCACACCTGAGGCAATCAAACAACTGCACGCCGAAGGCATCCGGATTGTGATGTTGACCGGTGATAATAAGATAACGGCCCAGGCCGTTGCAAAAAAGCTTAATCTGGACGAAGTGGTCGCCGAGGTTCTGCCGGATCAAAAGGCAATGGCGATTAAAAAGTTTCAACAAAGCGGGCGTGTTGTCGCCATGGCCGGTGACGGGATCAATGATGCACCCGCTTTGGCTCAGGCACAAGTGGGTATAGCAATGGGAACGGGCACTGATGTCGCCATGGAAAGTGCCGGCGTTACCCTGGTGAAGGGAGACCTCACCGGCATCGTCCGCGCAAGACGTTTGAGCAGCGCCACAATAGCCAATATCAAGCAAAACCTGTTCTTTGCCTTTATTTACAATGCCATCGGCGTACCTATCGCGGCGGGTATACTTTATCCCAACTTTGGCATTCTTCTCAGCCCGATCATTGCTGCGGCGGCTATGAGCCTTTCCTCAGTTTCCGTGGTCGGAAACGCCCTCAGACTGAGGAGAGTAAAGATATAGCATAATGTGGTTTTCTTGGTACGGATGTCTTATAGTGCTTCTTTATCTTCGGCTATTAACAACTATGCAATCTTCACATTATGGGCTATGGGATAATCTCTAGCCTCTTGAATCGACCTCGTAATCTTTATTAATAATGCCTTTATTTTTATCACCGCGGACATGTGGCGGAATCCAGAAGCGGCCAATAAGGCGGCCGAATAAAGGCGCTTTCACGCTATATTCCCGCATGTGGCCCCGGCAAAAATGAATTCGGTTGGACCAAAGATCCTTCTTGCTGTCAGTGGAGTCTTTGCCGTGACCAACATTTATAATTTTTAAAGTGTAAAAGGAAACCAAAGGCAGTTTGCCTTTGGTAGCGCGTTTCTGTTGAATTTTTTTATTCGGCGTTTCCAACTCGGTCATAATATTTTTGCAGGATAAAATGTTTAAAAAGGCATGGAGATAAGCATAGCTGTGCATTATATGGTTCATAACTTCATTATCGCTTTTTTCAGATAGCAGTGTGTTTTCTGATCTCCTACCACTATTGTCATATTCAAGCTGTTTTTGATTCGGGTAAAAGATGTTGCCACCAGTAAAATTGCGAGTTATCCTTTCAACATTAACAAAAACAGCCAAATGTGGCTGATCACCAAATCGTAAGTCTAGGAGAGTGTCAGTCCTAAAAAAGCAGTTTGCTAGTGTTAAACTATTATTAATATCCGTGGATAAATACCACTCCAGAGAGTCGTTAAAATGTATAACCATGTTTCGATAGGGCAACAACGATGGCAACGCCTCTTTTATCGTTGGGCGAAGATGTGCCGCCGCAAATTCTTCCAGTCGCTCATTAATCCTGAAAACGACTGCGTCCCGAATTTTATCAGGTCCTAAATGGATATTTAATTCCCTCAAATCATCGATCAGCATTTCTTCCCCTATATGCTATTCTATTGTATATTCATTTAGTACCTTACTTTCCAGCTTTTTCTTGGGGGATAGTTTGATCTTTACTAAAATTGATCAATCGCGTCATCTTTCAAATATTATGGTTTATCCCAATGAGGAATAAAATATTGTTGATCTTTCCAAACAACGACAAAGCCCCCATTTTCCTGAATAGATATATGGTCATCTTTAAGCTTAGCCCCCGCATTCCTTGGCAATTGATGAAAATATGTTAATGCGACTGAAAGCCATTTGCGTCGAAACTCATCGCTGTCGTTCACCTCACGCAACAATTCGATCAATTCTTTCTCAAGTCTTTTCTGTTGCATTTTGGCGACCTGCTTTTTCTCGATTTTTATTACAAGGCTGAGGCCGTATGATCTATTTAAATGGTTGATAAAGCCGGTCACAGCAGCTTTCTGCCCTGGTGATTTCCGAAGGTACTGGTCAAAGGCCTTTTGGGTCGGGAGTTTTGCCCCAGTATCATCTGTTGCAATCAGTAAGGAAGCAGCAGGTCTTAGAGCAAGTCTGACAGAACGAAGCTTTGTCTTTTTTGATTTTATTCTATTGATCAAAATGCTCCTATAATTACCCAGTGCGCATGCTGCCAGAGTATTTCCCGGGATGGAAGCCATAATCGCATCGATACGTCGTTTGTCGGAATCTTCCCCTTTTGCAACGGCATCTGGCAGGATACAGTAAGCCTCCTTGAACCAGCGCATGGGTAATTTGACACGACGCAAACCTTCTGCACCGAACACAGCAAGCAAGTCGGAATATGCAGGAATGCTTTTCCACCGTTTTTCGATTTCCATGAAAAATGGCAAGTAACGATGAATAGTAAGAGCAGCTTTCTGGCTTCCTACCTCTTTTAGGAGCCATTCGCCGAATTCATTAAAGGCTTTTGCCATTACAGGAACAGCAAACCCTGCCATGTCCATTTTAATGCGTTTTCTAAGAGTATTCTGCCAATAACACTCGTTACATATGTTTCCCCTTCCGGCAGGCATAGGGTTTTCACAGGAAGGGCAGGGTATTTCGCCTTCTTCTAAACATTTTTTGCAAATGTGTTTTCCGTCCGGTGTTTCATGAAGCAGCCGGTAGCGTCGGCATGCCGGACATGTTCCGTAATCCTGGCTTGCACACTTGAGGCAAACAGGGATTTCGATGTTTATTCTTTTAACTCGTGTCAGACGATTGACCAACTTGCCGCAGGAAGGGCAGGGTGTGAGTTCATTAAAATGCGGAGCACAACTGTTGCAAGCTGGTCCATAGGGTGTGATTTTCCCCGTCTTGTATTCTGTTTTTCCGCAACGTATGCATGGCTTGTCGTTTTCACATTTTTTACAGACGGCCTTTGGGTCGTTTTTAGGCAATCGTGCGTAATTTCTACATTTGGGACATAACCTTCGCTTGAAGACGCGGGCGTAGCATGTGGCACAGTAGCGGAGTTTCTTATAAACGCGTTGGGCCTTTTTCATTTTGCGGCCGCATTCGTCGCAGTTTGTGAGTACAACCATATTGTTCATTTTGTCGATACTTGTGTTTTCCGTTGCAGACGCGCCCACATGCGAAGTACTGCCTGTTTTGAACGGTTTTTTCGGATGACAACTCTCTTCTTCCTTCTGTGGTGAACGCCCGGGTTGAGGCCAGCATGGCATATTCTTTCAATACATGAAGGTACAGGATGACGTCCGTTGCCCAATGATGATTTCGCTAGAAAGGAGCATGAAACTGCATCCAGATAACGATCTGCTTCCGCCTGGATTATCTGCCATACGCTTTCAAGGAGCATGGACCGCTCGCTTACAGGAAGCATCTCAAATGCCAAGCCTGTAAGAGTCGGTTTCAATGTTTCTATACCTACGCCAAGCATATTCAGCATGGCAAGAAGTTTTTCCGATTTGCCGGATGATGCTTTACGCAAAATCATCATAAAATGACGGGAAAGAGTGAACCATTCTACGGAAGAAAGATTCATTGTGCCGTATTGTCCCTGACGATATTTGACTGTACGGTCGGCTGCCCGTTGAAACTGAAGCGCATCTTTTGAGAGGCTCGATGCTGTTGTATTTCGTAGGTCGCATTTGCATGCCGCGCAGATTACAATATCACTGTCAGTTGCCGACAGGCAGTGTGGTGTTATCGGTGCGCCGCACCGGTTGCATTTGTCCAAGAGTCGGGTCGGATGAAAATCGCAGCAAGTATGCCATGCCAAACGCCATTGTATGCGAAAATAAGGTTTCGCGTCTTCAGCAAGGCATATCGGGCAGTACTGGAGACCGCCGAGACGTTTCCGGTTACGGGTACCCAGAGCAAGTATCCATGGCCAGGTGGCCAGATCATCGGGGGATCCGGAAATCACGGCTGAGAGGATGGAGCGGAGACATGCGGCACGAAGTATTTTCGGATCTATTCCGGAAACGCTTGAGAGTTCGATAAGTCGTTCATGGTCAAGACCTCTGTCGATGTCTCTTGTCCATGCCCTCCATTTCGGCCAAAGTACTCCGGTAAGCACTAAAGGATCGCATCCCTGGAAGAGAGCAGCTCTTGTAAGCCAAGACGACATTATCTCGTCCGGCAGCAAGGGAATGGGAATAATGCCGGGTTCAGTTACCCGATCAGTTCCCGGATGCCACGAGTAGGACGTAGCCATGACTTGCCCTCAATGATGGTCTTATCGATCTCTTCCTTTCCGGACTTGATGGCCTCCGTTGCGCATTCGATGAGCAACCGATGCACGTTACCGATGTTGCCGTCGGAAATGGTGTGCAGGAGCATGGCAAGTTCAGGCCGATTGATTTGCGACGGCTTTTTTAAGGGTAAAATATTTATAAAACCGGTCATCAGACGCTGAAATTCTTTGTTTGCTTCCCACAAGGGGAGGCTTATCACGTCGAACCGGCTTGCGTGCTGGGGATCGGTGTGAAGGACGCGGACCGCCTCCCGTGTTCCTACACCTACGATGGGGATTGCCAACTCGTTACACAGGAGCTTTATCGCGTTCATTACCTCACGCTGCTTGATCGGCGAGCCGGTCAGCAGTGAATGGAATTCGTCGATAATGAGCATTCGGACATGGCAGGAACGGAAAAGATGGATAACCTGGTAACGCATTTTCGATGCCGGGTCAGTCGGCCTGTAAGGTGCAAAAAATCGTTCTAGTATGGAAATATAGAGACCTTTTTCGTCGGCGCTTGGAGGGGCTTCCGCCAGAATGACCGGCTTAACCGGTTCGGAGTCTTCATTGACGTAACCTTTTCCGCACAGGTCGCGGAAGCGACGGACAATGGTGGTTTTTCCGTTGTTTGGATCGCCGACGATCAAAAGGTTGGGCATACGCGGGCGTTCAGGTTTACGCAGGAGTTCCTGCAGGGTATCCATGACTTGTTGTGCGACCGTGTATGTAATCCAGCGCGGCTGATCCATGAACCTGATACGTTCCTGATCGGGCAGACCCATTATGTGCCGGAAATCCGGATATATATGTTCGTATGTATTCATGAGATAACTCCGATAGGTTCAAGATCCTCGTCCACCATGTCGGACATGGGGATGGATGAAGGTGCGGTCGGCATTTGCGGTTGACCTGCAAGAGGCGCAGCAGGCGATATCTTCTTTTCGTGTTCCTTGCGCCGTTGCGCCTGTCTCCGGGCTTTCTTGCTCCTTTCCATGGACTCATCCACACGGCTGCGAAGCTCTGTAATAGCCTCCAGTATCTGATGGTCGTTTGCACTGTCCATGCCTTCCAGTTTCAATTTCTGTCTTGCCTGCCGGTATTCCCATATGCTCATGGCAGGCAGAGACTGGTCGGCGAAGGGGATTTTATAATACTGTTTGAGATCCGGGTCGAAGAAGAAGACGCTGCTGATATCTCGCGGATCCCGCCTGAATCTGAGAAACCGTTTCTTGCCTGTTTCCTGGTCTTCCATGTTTATCCATGGACGCAAGGCTTCTGAATAATAAGTCATGTCGTCAATGGTTACGCCGAAGGTCTGCACGGTGCGTCTGAAAGACGGGAGAAAATCCAAAAGCACAGTGTGTCTGTCGGCCGTTTTGGATGGGAGCCCGATGCCTTGTACTTCGGCATTGCCGAAGATTCCTATTTCCCATTGTCGAAGAGGTCTCATGCCGATACCTGAATGTTTTTTATGATGGTAATGTTTGGCAATCAAAGTAACAAGCCATGATTCAAATTCCGATTTCGTCATTGCTGCGTTTTTTTCCGCGTCGTATCCCTCTCTTTCTTTGATCGATGAGAAAGTGGTTCCGGGCAGGTCGTGAATTTCGTGAAGCAGAGTACCCAGCAACCTTTCAATATGAGCACCGTATCGAGGCCGCCGTACCGGCCTGAATTCCAGGTGGATACTGTATGCCTGGCAAGAACGACGGAAGTTGTTTGAACGGAACTCCCCCGCATTGTCGGCGTGAATAGTTCCGGGTACCCCCCAGACAGGCCATTCAGCATCCACTTTATGCAATATCATCCATTCTTCCTTGGTAAGGATAGAATGAGCCACGCACATGGCAACGGAAGTTTCCGAGGGAGGATCAAAAGACAAATAATATCCCGTAACCACGCGGCTGTATACGTCCATGGCGAGTGTAATCCATGGTCGTCCGATAGGTTTCCTGTACAAGTCGTCTACGAGAATAATATCAACCGGCGTGTGGTCGATTTGAACCGCAGCAAGCGGAAAGTCGGCATTCGGGAACCTGCCCGCAGCCGGGGAATATTTGTTTCTGGCTTTTTCTTTATAACCGCGATTTCTCAGTCGTATCTTTTCCGGTATTCTGCGGAGCCGCAATCTTATGGCTATTGCACCCGGCGCCTCGATGCCTCGCTGGTGGCATCTGCGCAATACTTCCATAACAGCTTTTTGTGCCGTAGGGCGTTGAGGCGTAAGATAAAAACTTTCGATGACTTCATCGATAACTTTTTCAGCATGCACCGGGAGTCTGGATTTGCCGTACGTCCAGCCTCGCTTTCTGGAAATAAGTGCAGACACGCAGCCATAGGCCTTGTATTGCCTGACCCATCTGTAAATACTCGATGGATCGACTTTTGCCTCTTTAGCCCGCTGTTCGATTTCGGATTTGCCGAACATCGTCAAATTAAGCAAGGGTTTGATAATGGCAAACTTCGATTCCGCTATCTCCCAGTCCTTATCCGTTATCTCGTCCAGATCCATGTTGGCCATGTCGTGTGTGTCGTCAGCATCAATGACAGGACGCAGATCGCCGATTCTGAGAGGGGCGCTCCTTCCGGTTTCGACTTCAATTCCAATGACCGAATTAAAGTCCAATATCTGGGAAATCCTGTATATGGTGTTGTTGGAATCTACCAAACTGCCGACTTGCAAGTCCATGACACGCCGTACCGGTTCTAATGCCTCGATAGACAATTCATCATTATCATCTTCATTCATAATCGGGACTCCAAAGTTCTGTAAAATCGTTGAGAGGTCTTGATATGTCGCAGGTGAGCTGGCGTGTTGCCAATAGATGCCAAATATGAGCAATGCCTTCAGCTTTGTAAATACCCATGAAATGACGCGAAATGATGTAATGAAACGGCGCCATTCCCATCTCCTTAACATTTTCAATTACCCATCGGCTTTCTTCTATGGGGAATTGCATACGTTTATAACGTTCTAAAAACTTGATGTTCTCAAAGGCCTGATCCCTGATGCGGGATTCGTCATGTATATGAAATGCCCACCCTTGTTCTTGTGCATATGAAAATGCAGCCTTCCACTTCGGGAGCCATTCACGCCAGTGTTTTCGCCACTCTTTTTCGGGTTTTACTTCAATTAACAAAGGTTTCGGGTAGTTTTCGTAGTCACTGTCTTCGAGTCGGTAATATACTAGGAAATCGGGAGTGTATGCCGAGTTTCTGCCGTTTTTTATTTTGTATGGTATGTTTACTGGTTGAGGAATGATATCAAGAACGGAAAGCGAAAATTCTTTGCGGATAATAAAGTCGCGTTCAAGAGTTGATTCGAAGGGAATAGATGTTTCACCGCGGAATACGTAAATGCCTGAAACGCTTCGACGTGTTGGGCCTATTTTTCGAGTCTGTTTGATAATTTTAACGGAGTTGCAGCTATTTCGCATAATTTATAATCCATTCTTTCTTATTTATATAATATTCTGTTATTTATTTCAATAATAATTTATAAATAACCTAATAATTACGTATTACCTATTCTTACTTATTTCAATAAATGACAGAGGTCAGATGCCTCATCCCGGAGAAATCAGTCTGGCGCATCTGGGGGTGCTTTTTCTGGATGAACTGCCTGAATTCAAAAGAAATGCGCTGGAAGCGCTTCGTCAGCCGCTCGAAGAAGGAACGATCACGATCACCCGCTCGTCTGTGACGGCCGGCTTTCCGGCCAGGTTTATGCTGGTCGCCGCCATGAATCCCTGTCCCTGCGGTTATTTCGGGGATCGTGTCCACAGTTGCCGTTGTTCGCCCCAGCAGATCCGCCAGTATCAGACCAAGATATCCGGTCCGCTTCTGGATCGGATAGATTTGCATATCGAGGTGCCGTCGGTTAAATACCGGGCTCTGACGGGAAAAGAAGAAGGGGAGTCGTCAGCTATGGTCAGAGAGCGTGTGGACAACGCACGCCGACTGCAAAAAAATCGTTTCGGCGATTCGGGCATCGTCACCAACGCCCGCATGTCTGAAAAACAAATCCGGTCTTTTTGCGCCATTGATGAAGAGTCGCATCAGCTGATGGAAATGGCCATAGAAAAACTGGGCCTTTCCGCCCGCGCCATGAACCGTATTCTGAAAGTATCCCGGACAATTGCCGATCTGGAAGGCAGGGAGAAAATCGAACCATCGCACGTTGCCGAAGCGATTCAGTATCGAAGCCTTGATCGAAGCATCGTTTAGTGGTATGGACAGGCCATTAAGCGCATATCATTTTTTATAAAGAGGGACTTATGAAAATTAAAATTATCAAAGCGTTGCCCAAATACCTGAAGCCCAAACCTGATGAAACCAAACTGGGTTTCGGCCAGCATTTTACCGATCACATGTTTACCATGAAATATAAAGAAGGTGACGGCTGGTATAATCCCGTGATTGAACCCTATCAGCTTCTGCAGCTTGATCCGACCTCCATGTGTCTTCATTACGGCCAGGAAATCTTTGAGGGGTTAAAAGCCTACCGGGGAAAAAATGACGAAATTTATCTTTTTCGCCCCCTGGAGAACATCCGTCGGATGAAGACGTCTGCCGAAAGATTATGCATGGCGCCCATGGATGAAACGGTTTTTTTTGATGCCCTGAAACAATTTGTGTCACTGGAAAAGGACTGGATTCCCAGAGAATCGGGGGCATCCCTCTATATCCGGCCGACAATGATTGCCACGGAAGCCGCCCTGGGCGTGCATCCGTCCCGGGAGTATCTTTTCTTTATCATTGCCGGACCGGTGGGCGCCTATTACGCGCATGGTTTTGGGCCGACGAAGATTTATGTGTCCGAGGAATATGTGCGGGCGGCGCCGGGAGGCACGGGATTTATTAAATCGGCGGGCAATTACGCGCAGAGTCTTTACGCCAGCCGCATAGCGAGCGAAATGGGCTACACGCAGGTGCTGTGGCTGGATGCGCGGGAAAATAAGTATGTGGAGGAAGTGGGCACCAGCAACATCTTTTTTGTGATCGGCGATGAACTGATCACGCCGCCGCTCGGGGGAACCATTTTGCCGGGTGTGACGCGCGATTCCGTTATTAAACTGGCGACGCATCTGGGTGTGAAGGTGAATGAAAGACGGCTGGCTATGGATGAGGTTATTGATGCACTGGAAAAGGGAACGCTTAGGGAAGCTTTTGCTTCGGGAACAGCCGCCATCATTTCTCCGGTTGGACAGATTTATTTCCGCAAGAAGGAATATCTGATTAACGAAGGGAAAACCGGCGCACTGGCCGAAAAGTTATATAATGAAATCCTGCAGATTCAATATGGAATCAAAGAGGATCCGTTCGGCTGGCGTGTGCAGATTGCTTAAGGGCAGAGTACAAAGTTCAAGGCCGTTTCAGTTGTTTCTCCCTTGGATACAGGCACTTGAATTTGTATTCCACAATCCTGTGGAAAAGCTTGTTGATAACCATGTTGATAAATCGGGTAAGTCCGCAATGCTCAGGCTTTTAGACCGGATTGCTTAAGGTTTGAGCAAGAAAATATTGCAATGATATCAATATGTTATTAATATGCCCTTAGATCATCGCCACTTATAGGCCAGTCGGAATAAAGATATAAACGCTATTAAAAAAATGTGCCATTTATGGCCAAATTATTGAGTATTAAAAAATAAAAAAATGATGAAAACAATTCTTGAAAAAAATTGCTTATTTATAATGGCAAAATACGCAGCGGTTTTTTTTGCAGCCCTTTTGCTGATTGCTTTACCCTCTAATGCCGGCGCCGCCGAACTGCCGCCTATAGACGACACGGTGAACCGGCTGCAGCAAATTTACGAACAGACCCGGGATTTTCAGGCAAATTTTATTCAGGAAACCACTGTAAAATCCATCCGGAAAACCAATGTGGAAGAGGGAATTGTTTATTTTAAAAATCCTAAACAAATGTTCTGGGATTATAAAAAGCCGAAAACGAAAAAGCTCATCATCAATTCGCAAAAATCATGGCTTTATCTGCCGCAGGATAAAGCCGTTTATACTCAGGAGTCTGATAAGATTTTCAAATCCGAGGCCTTAATTAAATTTTTGTCCGGCTTGGGAAAGCTCCGGGATGACTTTGTGATTAAGTACGCTGCTCCCGATGCAGTGGATAAGAACGGCAACTATCTGCTGCTGTTATATCCGCGTGAGAAGGGCGCCTCCTATCAATATCTGCAAATGACGATAGCCAAAAATGATTTTCATATTCTTCGGGTCAGTTTTGACGATGTGATGGGTAATTCCACTGTCCTGAAATTCTCCGGTATCAAAATGAACACGGGGCTTTCCCCAAAATTATTTCAATTTCAGCCGCCGCAAGGCACCAGTATCTTCAAAATGCCCTGATTCCATTTTAAAGGACGTATTTGCCATCAGCCGAATACGTCTCGACAATGTATATTCTATTTATTCCACGCGCCCCTATCCACCTGATCACCTGAAGGTGACGCGAGGTGGCATAAGGGAAGCGCTGCCGATCAAGCGCTATCTTTGTTGGCGTCGTTGTCGGCTTCCTCAACGTATAACCTGAAGGTCACGCGTCTACAATACGTCTCGTCGCCTCCTCCTAGCCGCCGCGATATCATCTTGATTGAAAATGGAATGATTATGGTTTGGCGATGGTTACCCACAGAAAGGTTTCGCCGCCGATCCGGCGGTACAGGGCGGATTCGATTGTAAAGCCGACGGATTTTAAATCAGCATACAAGTTGTCGGGCGTAGTGTGACTGTAAAATAATTGTTCGCCCATAAATTCCTTATAGCCGTTAAAAATCCCGGCGCCGGTGTATTCCTTTGTCGCATAAGTAAAGAGTGATTTGCCGCCCGGTTTCAGCCAGCGGTATATTTTTTGAAATATTTCCTCATGCTTCCGGTGTTCAATATGAAAAAGGCAATAAATGGCTGTGACCGCATCGAACTGTTCATCGGGAAATTCCACTTCCGTAATATCATTTAAGATGGTCTTCATGGCGGGCTGGTAGCGATGAGCCATCTCCAGCATTCTGGCGGAAAAATCCACACCTGTGACCTGCCAGCCCTGTCCGATAAAGTAGGCGGGGAAAGGTTCCCCCGCGCCGCATCCCAGATCCAGCAGATGACCCGGCAGACCCGGCAGCCTCTGAGAGAAGTCTGCAATGACGCCGGTCATATCGAACAGGTTGCGGTTTTTTTCATAGGTATCGGCAAACCGGTCGTATATTGTTTGCAAGTCACTGTGCATGATCTTTCGGCTTTCAATCAAAAGGATTGTCCCGGTTGAAATCCGGGGTCAGGGTATCGTCGTTGACCTCCTGTATAAAAAGATTTTCAAAACCCAGATCGAGGGCGTAGTCCACAATTTGATGATATTCATTACCGGTGATTCTGCGCCCCAGCTGCGGATGCGATTTTACGCGATCGATCGGCGTGTATTGCGACATGAGGCTGATTGGAACGTTTGTGGATATTTTATTTTTCAGCTGTTTCAGCGCTTCTCTGGAATTATCGAGCCGTCCCGGCAATACCAGGTGGCGGATAATGATGCCGTGTGTCGCAAGGCCTTTTTCCACCTGAAGATCATCGCCCACCTGCCGGACCATTTCATAAATGGACTCCAAAGCGAATCGCGGATATTCCGGTGCGTCGGAAAACAGCAGGGCATCCGCCTCCAGGCCATATTTAAGATCGGGCAGATAAATGTCCACCATGCCGTCTTGCATCCGGATGATGTCGGGATTTTCATAGCCGCCGCAATTGTAAACAAACGGCACGGTCAGGCCCTGCATGCGCGCCAGACACAGAGCCTCCATCACCAGCGGTGTTTGCGGCGTTGGCGTCACCGGTTCAACATTATGGCAGCCTTTTTTTTGCAGGTCGAGCATAACGCGGGCCAGTTGTAAAACGGTCAGATCCCGCCCCCGGCTGCTGTGAGAAATTTGATAGTTCTGGCAATAAATGCAGCCGAGATTGCAGGATGAAAGAAAAATTGTTCCGGCGCCGCCCGTCCCGGAAAGAGGTGGTTCTTCGCCATGGTGGGCAAGCGCGCAGTCCATGATGATATCGGCAGGCAGACGGCAATAGCCCAGCTCGCCTTTCGTACGGTTAACCCGGCAGGCGCGCGGACAAAGTACGCAGGATGTGTAAATATCCAGAAGTTCCTGTATGATCATTATTTTAAACCGCTGAACCGTGAACCGTTGAACCGTTGAACCGGTTCCCTACATTTTTTCCACCATATCCCGAATCCGGCCGCTTTCCACCAGTTCCAGAAAATCCTCGCCCAGCGGCGCGGATAGTTCCACCGCTTTATTCCAGTTGGCAATCCGCTCTTTACCGTTGTCGATGTAGGTCAGAAAGTCGTCGCGGTCCGGCACTTTTTCGCCGGGCAGTTTATCGATGAAACTTTTCGAAGGAAAAACCATCACGACGTTATTCAGCGTTTCTTCATCCGGCACGCGCCGTTTAATTTTTTTATCGAGCCAGCCGGGAATAATGCGTTCCTGATGATGGAAAAAAAGCACCAGTTCATTTTCTCTGGCGGCAAACTGATGCGACAGGTGATAATCGATCAAACCGCCGTCGCGATAAACGCCCCGGGGCGCGCCGAAAATATTTTTGACCCCGGCAACAACCAGGGGGATCGCGCCGGAAGCCATGACCGCGTATTTGAAATTGACTTCGTTAATCCGCACATACCTGCCCTGGAATTGCGGCTGAAAACAAAACGGAGGCGGTTTGGAGCCGTTGTAGAAGACAACCCGGTCGGCAAAATGGTAAAGGTTGTTCCGGGAAAAGAAGTTCATCACATAACAGGCGGCCAAAGCGCTTTTCTGCAGCAGGAGGTTGTCGGAGGCGACGAGATTCCTCGCGCGGGCCGTGATGACCGATAAACGATAGCGCTTGTTGGCCAGGGCAAAGGGCAGAGCGTCATCTTCGATATAGGCGTCCATGATGTGCGTGAATTTTTTCAGAATGGTTGCCGGGGTGTCTTTTCGCGTATAACCGACCGTGATATAGGCGTTGAGAAATTTCTGATAGCTCGCGACAGCCTGCGGTTGGAGCCATGCGGCAAAACGCCAGGCGCCGGCGGACGATCCGATGAGATGGACGGCTTTGGATCGTCCCAGGAGATTCTGTGTCAGAAGGGTCAGATCAAATCCGCTGGCGACAAGCCAGCGCGGCCCTACCGCCGCTCCGTAATATGCGGAAACGGCGTCAAAGTTGAAGCCGCCGTCTTTGATGATTTCGTAAGCTTTTTTCCCCGCTTTGATGCGCAATCGGCTCATAAAAATTTACCCAGGCCTTAAGCCTTGACACATATCTTTTTGTCTTGTAAATATAAATAAATATGCTTGCCGAATAAGGATCGGCGTGACTTTTTCAAACGGCACTCTTTCATTTAGAGTTGATGCGGCTTTTATCAATAATTACAGAAATTGCAAGCCATTTTAATGCAGGCAACCAGAGGGAAAAATAATGGATATTCATAACTGTGTAAAAAAAATAGCCGAAGATGCACTGGCGGCATCCCGCCGTCTTTCCCATTTTTCCGCCACCATTAAAAACGCCGCTCTGTTACGGATGGCTGATGAACTCATCTGGCATCGTGATTTGATCCTGTCCGAAAACAGCCGGGATGTGGCGAGCGCCAGGGAAAAGGGACTGTCGGCTGCCATGATTGACAGGCTGATCCTCAAAGACGCCACCATCGAAGCGATGGCGCAGGGGCTCAGAGAAGTCGCGGCGCTGCCGGATCCGGTAGGCAGTGTCACCTCCATGTCGCGCCGCCCCAACGGCCTTTTGGTCGGCCGGATGCGGATTCCCCTGGGTGTGATCGGCATCATCTACGAGTCGCGCCCCAATGTTACCGTGGACGCCTCCGCCCTGTGCCTCAAATCGGGCAATGCGGTCATTTTACGCGGCGGTTCGGAAGCGATTCACTCCAATCTGGCCATTGCCTCTGTTTTACAGGATGTCCTCCGGGAAAGTCCTCTGCCGGACAAGTCCATCCAGGTCATTCCGTTTACGGACCGCGAGGCCGTCTCGACGATGCTGCAGATGGATGAGCACATTGATTTGATCATCCCGCGGGGCGGCGAAGAACTGATCCGCGCCGTGGTGGCCCAGTCCAGGATTCCCGTTATCAAACATTACAAAGGGGTCTGCCATATCTTTGTCGATGCGGGAGCCGACATCGACATGGCGGTGAATATCTGCACCAATGCCAAAGCGCAGCGGCCCGGCGTCTGCAACGCGCTGGAAACCATGCTGGTGCATGCGGACATTGCGCAGGCGTTTTTACCCAGGGCCGCGGAAAGTCTGCAAAAGGCCGGCGTTCTGCTCAAGGGCTGCGAGGCAACAAGAACAATCCTGAAAAATATCGATGCGGCAACCGAAGAAGACTGGTACGCGGAATATCTGGATTTGATACTGGCCGTGAAGGTTGTGCCGGGAATCGATGCGGCCATCGCGCATATTGAAAAATACGGATCGCTGCATACGGAATCCATCATCACCAAAGATTATACAAACTCACAGCGATTTTTGAATGAAGTCAATTCTTCAACGGTGCTGGTGAATGCATCCACCCGTTTTTCCGACGGGTTTGAACTGGGGTTGGGCGCGGAAATCGGCATTTCAACCACCAAGCTGCATGCTTTCGGACCGATGGGACTCAATGAACTCACGACGTCGAAATTTATCATTTACGGCGACGGTCAGGTTCGCGGATGAAATGGGGACTTTTCGGCGGAACATTTGATCCGGTTCATTTCGGTCACCTGCGCGCCGCACAGGAGCTGATCGAGCTTTTGCATCTGGACCGCGTGATTTTTATCCCAGCGGCAGAGCCGCCGCATAAGACCCGGCGCGTCATCACGCCTTTTGAACATCGCCTGCAAATGGTCAAGCTGGCCATTGCAGGTAATGATTCCTTTTCCGCTTCGGATGTGGAATTCTCAAGACAGGGGAAATCCTATTCCATTGATACCGTCCGGTATTTTTTGGATTCACATGATAAAAATCTGGAATTGTATTTCATCACCGGTCAGGATGCATTTGACGCGATAACCACCTGGCGGGAGTGGGATAAACTTCTGCTATTGTGCAATTTTGTGGTGATGACCAGGCCCGGTTATGAAAACAGGGGGCTGGCCAATATTCTGCCCGAAGATTTTGCCGCCCGTTTCACCCATGATCAGGAAAATGGCGGATATCGGGGGCCTACCGGACATACGCTTTATTTCCGGGACGTAACTTTTTTAGATATCTCCTCATCCCTGATCCGCGAAAATGTCGGCACCGGAAAGTCGGTTCGCTACCTGATGCCGGACAGCGTCGGCCGTTACATCGCCGAAAATTTCCTGTATATGCAAAAATAATCAATGGCCATTTTATTTCCGGCGATCAATGCTTATCCCTCACTGATCGGAGAATGGCTGTCGCCCCGCAGGACTTTCCGGATGAGTCTGGTAAACTCCCCCATGACGACGGGTTTCATCACATACTCCCGGATGCCGATGAACGCGGCTTGTTCGGGAGAGATGGC
>PHAT01000011.1 GCA_002840435.1 Deltaproteobacteria bacterium HGW-Deltaproteobacteria-6 | reverse complement strand
GTGCTCCAACTGCTGGAAGAAAAATACTTGTAAAAATACCAAGGGGACGGTTCGTGAGCGTCACGAACCGTCCCCTTCTTTTCATTGATGGCGCAAAGCGCCTGAACTTCGCTATTTGAAGAATTCCGCCCGCGCCTTCTTCGGTGAAACTATCCCGTAATGTAATTGCTCAACTGTGTGATGAGAAAATCTTTGTTGGAGATAATGGATTTTACGACATCACCGATGGAAATGATGCCGACAAATTTAGTTTTTTCAAAAACAGGCAAATGCCGCACATGTTTTCCGGTCATCAGCACCATGGCATCTTCCACGCTGGTATCGGCGGTAACTGAAAATAATTCAGAAGACATGATTTCTTTCACCAGGGTTTTTTTAGACGTTTTGTTCTGCAGAATAATTTTTCTGGCATAATCCCTCTCCGAAATGATGCCCACGACTTTTTTTTTGTCCATGACCACCAGCGCACCGATCTCCTTCTCGCTCATCTTTTCCAGGGCTTCATATACTGTTGCCTGAGGGGAGATGAAATGAATTTTGTGATCCTTCGTCTTGAGAATATCCCTGACACAACTCATGGCAGCTACCTCCTTTCAATTGGCAATAAACAAAAAAGTAATCGGATTCAACTTCTCAAGTGCCGCATCAACTCTTGCATGAATCCCTGCCGTTAAAAAACTTGCGAAGTTCCCTTTCCCTCTTTCCGGGTGCGAGCGAACGCCATCCTTGCCGGAAAAGGAAAGGAAAACGGCCTCAGGTAAGTTTTATCACCCTGGGCTTCACAAGTTTTTCGAAATCCTGATAAGACATCCGGACCAGTTCCGAGTGGGAGCAGGCGTTGAAAAAGATATCTTCATCCTCCGTCAGATGCTCGTCCGCATAAACTTCCATTCCGTACAGATTGCCGAAAGGGGGCATGGCGCCGACCTCACAATCCGGAAACGCGTCCTTGAACTGCCCTTCCGTTGCGAGTTTGATCTCCTTTTCGCCGATTGATTTCCGGAAATGATCGAAATCAATGGAGCGGTTGGCCGGCATAACCGCCATGGCCATCTTTCCCTCAATGAAGACGATGACGGTCTTTGCCACCTTATGTCCCTTGATGTGCAAAGACTGAGCAACTTCCCTGGCCGTATAGGCCGGTGAATGCGCAATCTTCAGGTATTTAACCGCCTGGCTGTCCAGAAACTCTTTCAATTATCTTGCCGGCATACGAAACCTCCTTTCAATCTTGTTGGTAAGGTCGGATCGTTTCTAAAACCTGTTTTTCCAAAGAGTGGAGGCGCAAATTTCCGCGGCAGCAGGGAGAGATAAAATAAGAGATATTGAGTTGAGAGTAGAATAGCATAAAAAGAGGAGCAGGACAATGATGCCTTTTTGCCGGAAATGAACGCTCGTCCCGCGAAAGCGGTTAAACCGGCCAGCCGGGTATTTCTTTTTTTGTGCCAAACCATTTGAGCGTTGTGTAAAGCATGTCCGGATGACTAAGCCCGGTCATCAGACGGATGCTTTTGCTTTTGGCCGTGATGCCGCGAAGAAGCCTGTCGAATTTTTCAAAAGAAAGCCGCCGCATTTTACGGATGGTTACTGCTTCCAGAGCGTTTCTCTCGCTGAGATAATCCTTGAGTTTTCCTGTATAACCGTCCACGCCTTTCCGTCCCTCACTTACGGCCGCGACAGCCAGAACACCGCTTAAGCAGGCCATGTCGATTCCGCCGCCGTGCAGGGCCGAGGTCAGACCCGCGGCATCGCCGATCAGCATAATATTATCGCAAACGAGATTCGGCAGCATCCGGCTTGAGCCGATGCCGCCGCCTTTTTCCAGGACGACCGCATCCATGAGCCCTTCCGCACGCATTGCATCCGCCAGCAGCTTTTTCAAATCCAGCCTGTTTTGACTCAAGGCGCCCTGCACCGTGCAGACTGCGCCGACATTGGCATGTCCAGCATCCTTGGGAAAAATCCAGTAATAAGCAGGCTGATAGTCGGCAGTCATATTCGGGAAAAAAGCAACCTTGATGCGCGGCCAAAGCGCGCTGAAATCACCTGCCAGCACCAGTTGATACGCCAGAAGATACTCTCTGAAATACTCATTTGAAAACTGATGGATCCTCGACGTCACCGACGGAGCGCCGCTGGCATCGAGGATCCAGTCATAGTCTGTTTGCATCCGACTCAGGCGCTCCGGCGTGATTTTGGAGTTTTCATAAACGGCGACACCCAGTTTCCGGGCCTGCCTTGCCAGATCCTGCTGCCAGGTTTTCCGGTCGAGCATCCACAAGGGACGGTGTCTGGAAAGAGGAAAAGGGTAAGGTCTACGCCCCTGAAGAACGATTTCCTCAACCGGGCGCAAAAGCCCCCGGCCCGGCTTGTCCATAATCCGCAGCGAATCGAAAATGCACTCGCCGCAGACAATGCCCTCTCCGACATTTCTTTTTTCAAAAAGGTCAACCCGGATGTTTTGCCTTGCCGCCGCAAGCGCCGCATAGAGTCCGCCCGGCCCGGCACCGATAATGGCGATTTTCATGCTTTCACCGCTTTGGGTTTTTTCAAATTTTTCAACAAATGGCGGATCGCCAGAAGCGGGTGGGAGCGCATCATGCGCGGACCGGCATAACGCATCACCCGTTGAATTTGTTGTCGGCGTTCGGGTTTGTAGCAATGCACCGGGCACTTGGCGCAGGTCGGTTTATCTTCCGCATAAGGACATTTGTCCAACCGCGATTTTGCATAGGCCAGCAGCTCCCCGCAAGGCAGGCACAATCCGGAAGAACCGGTCTGATGGCATTCACGGCAGTAGAGATGAATCATTGCCGTGATGGTTTTATATTCCCTTTGTATGGATGACGTTTGCGGCAAAATGGTTTTCCTCGATAAACCGGTCGGCGCGGCGAACTTCCTCAATAAACCGCGTGACTTTCTTCATATCTTTTTTAAAGCGGATGGGCCGGCCGTTCCTGTCCACCGCGTTGGTCCGGGTGCAGCTGTCGACGCCCGCCGGTTTTAAAGCCGTGACGGCTTCAAATACGTTTTCACCGGAAAGTCCGCCTGCCAGAATGACCGGGATGGGACTTACCGCGATGATTTTCCCGGCAATATTCCAGTCGCAGGTCTCGCCTGTAATCCCGACAAAACCCTGTACCGGCTGGTTTTTTCCGCCAAGCAGGGTGTCGATCAGGAAATAATCGGAAAAAGGCGCGAAACGTTCGATAAACCCCATAATGTTTTTATCAATTTCGGCAGCCTCCGCCAATCCCGGGCGCGGGACGGAAAGGGACCGCATGATGTCCATTTGCGGAAAACGGTCTTTGATGTCGACCTGCAGCGATAAAAGCGCATCGAAGTCCCGGATGAGCGTTTGCTGCTCATCCGGATACGGCGAGAGCGTATCGCACAAATGAACAAAATCCGGCTCATAGTATGCAAGCGCCGCAAAGATAACAGCAGGATCTCTGAACAACGGGATCAGGCCGCTTCTGGCCTGCGACTGCCTTATTACCCGGGCCGTCTTACGAATGGTTGCGCTTTTCCATTTATGGATATCGGTGAGCACGCTTCCGATGTGATCCACACCCAAACCGGCCAGAGTTTCCGCTTCCGCAGGCCTTTGCACTTCATAAATTTGTATGATGGTTTTTCCCATGCGGGAGACATATCATTTCGGACGGCCCTGATCAAGACATTGCCGCCGGATTTTTTTCCATTTCATCATCCGCAAAAAGCAACTTGCTTTTATCGGCAATAAACTTAATAATCAGGACCATCAGAACAGGAAACAGGGGGGGCTATTCTCATGACCGTCATGAAACAGATCGAAGAACTTTATAATGAAAGAGGAAAGCGGGCGAAAGAACTGCACGGGGCCGGCAAAAAAGTGATCGGCTATTTCTGCTGCTTCGTGCCCGATGAGATTATCACGGCATTGGATATGATTCCCTACCGCATCCAGGGCAGCACAAGCGATCCCATTGATGAAGCCGATGCCGTCATCGAACCCATGGCCTGCCCGTTTGCCCGCAGCTGTTTCAATATGGCGATCAAAGGCGAGTATGATTTTCTGGACGGTTTTGTCGCGCCGCACAGCTGCGATACCATCGAACGCATGTTTCATATCTGGCACAGCAACAAACCGTCCCCTTTCAATCATTTCATCAACGTGCCGCATATGATGGGCCCGTCGTCCACTGCATTTTATAAAAAAGAACTGCAATATTTCATCCGCCGCCTGGAAGAATTTTCAGGCAATAAACTGGATGATGCAAAGCTTGCGGAGGCCATCAAACTCTACAATCGCCGCCGCGCCCTGCTTCGCGAACTTTACGAATTAAGAAAATCCGATCCGCCTGTGGTTTCCGGCACGGAAATCACCAAAGTGCTGGTGGCGGGCATGGGTATCCCGGCGTCGGAGCACATTGAACTGGTTCAGGCCTTCATCACCGAAATCAAAAACCGACCGGCGCCAAAGCCCGACGGTCTGCCGCGCATCTTCATCTGGGGCAATGAAATTGACGATGTCGCTTTTATCCGTCTGGTGGAAGAATGCGGCGCGCATGTCGTGATGGACGATCTCTGCACCGGAACGCGGTTTTTCTGGGACGACGTGTCCGAAACCGATGATCCGCTCACCGGTCTGGCCAGCCGGTATGTCTGTACGCATTGTCCCAGGAGCCTCTCGCCACAAGTAGGTAACCGCCAGGAGGATCTGGAAAACCGCTTCGGCTATATGAAACAATTTATCAGCCAGTGGCAGGCCAACGGCGTGATCTTCTATATCGTCCGCTACTGTGATACATGCGAACTCGAAGGCCCGGACCTGCGGGAATATCTGAATGGTTTGAAATTGCCGGTTTTGATGATCGAAGATGATTATTCAACATCAACCATAGGGCAGCTGCGGACGCGCATACAGGCGTTCCTCGAAATGATAGGATAGCAGGCTGTTGAAAATCGCCTGTCTGCTGCGTTTCCCTCGCCCCTCGTCGCTGCGGCGTATGCAACTATACGCCTCACTCCTCAAAGCTCGGGGGCCTTGCACCCAGACAATTTTGAACAGCCTGAAAAAGTGATTTTCATGTTTGTTTAATATAAAATTTTTTGAGCTCACAAATAGAGGGTAAAATTATGGAACAAACTCAGCAAACCAAAACCACTGCCGTGAAGGGAACGGACACGGCCCGTCTGGTGCGGGCGATGGTCAAGAACATTTATCAAAGTGCGCATGAGGCCAAAGCCAAAGGACAGAAGGTGGCCTACATGATGGTTGCGTCGCAGTATGACGAAATCCTGCGGGCCATGGATATTGTGCCGCTGCCCACGGAAAATTACGCGGGCCTTTGCGCCGCCAAACGCGATATGGACCGCTTTCTTTTGAAAGCCGAAGAAGACGGCTATTCTCAGGTGCTTTGCAGCTACGCGCGCATCGGCCTGGGTTTTGACAGCCTGCGCAAGGAGCTGGGGCATATTCCGGACAACAGCCCCGACGGCGGCATGCCCCTGCCGGATATGATGCTGGGAAGCTCCGCCGTGTGCGATCCCCGTTTCAAGTGGTATCAGGCAACCAGCCGCTATCTGGAAGCGCCCACTTTCGGCATGGACGTCGTCGCGCCGCCGCCCTATGCGGATTTAAACGAAGTACGCGACCACTACATTAAATATCAGCGCGAGCAGTTACAGGGACTGGTTGAATTTCTGGAGAAACAAACCGGCAAAAAAATGGACAAGGAGCGTCTTTGGGAAGCCATCCGCCTGGGAGACCGCGCCTGGCAGCTCTGGTACGACATTGACCGTCTGCGTGTCGCCGTTCCCTGCCCCATGCCGTCGCAGGACCATTTCAGCATCATGGTCGCCGGCCATTACTATACGGGAACTCAGGTGGCCGTCGATTTCTATCAGAAGCTTTATGATGAAGTGAAATACAAGGTCGACAACAAAATCGGCGTCATACCCGATGAAAAGTACCGTATTCTTTACGGCGGCGGCCTGCCGCCCTGGCATACGCTCTGGATTTTCAACTACTTTGAAAGTTTCGGCGCGGTGTTTGTCATTGAAAATGTCTATCGCGGTTTCGATCCGGTGGAAGTTCCCTCTCACGTGAAAGATCCGGTGGATTACCTGGCCTGGCGGGCGTTTTTGCGTTTCACGCGCTACCACGAAAAAGCGCGCGCCCACAGCGGCAATCCCACGGTGGAAAAATTACTGGATATGATTGCGGACTACAAAATTGACGGGGTTGTTTTCCATGCCTGCCGCTCCTGCCGCGCCACCACCATCGGCCAGACGCATACTAAAAACGAGCTGGGCAAATATACGTCAATCCCCATGATGCAACTGGTTTCGGATATGGTGGATCTCCGGGATTATTCCGAGGCGCAGTGGAAGGCGCAGATCAGCGCGTTTCTGGAAGCCCTTGCGGCAAGAGGAAAGTAGGCTATTGAAAAACGACCACCTGCGGCGTTTCCCGCGCCCTTCGTCGTTGCGCCGTATGAAAATACGCCTCACTCCTCAGTGCACGGGAGCCTTGCATCTGGCCATTTTTGAATAGCCTATTTGATGTTTTTGATCTTGCTTATGTTGTGCTGTAAATCTTAGAAGTGAGAAAGGCGAATATATCAAATGAAATATTTGCTTTGCGTTTTCGCAATGCTAATTCTTTTATCCGGGTGCGCCAGTGTGCGGCAGGAGGGAGAGGCCTATTCCGGTTTCTCATGCAGAGAAAGTCTATTACATTTCCATAGCCAATGTTCTGACAAAAATCTTGCCAAGGAAGAATTTGAAGACAAGGTGAAATCTTGCGAAAAAGAACTTGCCACTAAAATATGCGATAGAGAAAAAGCTGACTTATTATGGTGTATGGGACGTGTTGCGCCTGGGACTTCTTTCAAAATCAAAAAGCACAAGGGAAGTATTGTGGATGGTTGTGATTGTTCTACCTATGCAGGGGACCTAAAAAAATGCCGTATGCAAAGAGGTATTTTTGAATAATAGTTTTATTTATTGTAAATGAAGCTTAGTCTGGCCCTCTTTTGTGGAGAGATGGTAAGGGGTTTTACCAGAAGCTCTTATGACTTGCCAACGTAGGACACTATAAGGAATAACATTTTATGCCGTTTGCCGGAATTGATATCGGTTCCACGATGACCAAGGTGGTTGTGGTGGACGAAAACGAAAAAATGCTCGCCTCGCACATCGGACCGACCGGCGTGGAGCATCGCCATCTGGCGCTGAAAGTCACCGAGGAAACCATCAACCGCGCGGGGCTCTCTTTTGACGCCCTTGATTTTGTCGTCGCCACCGGCTACGGACGCATCAACGTTCCTTTTGCCGACAAGCAAATCACGGAAATCACCTGCCACGCGCGCGGCATCCACTCTCTGTTTCCCTCCGCGCGAATCATCATCGACATCGGCGGCCAGGATTCGAAAGGCATCAAACTCGATTCCGAAGGCAAGGTAGCCAACTTTGTCATGAATGACAAATGCGCTGCCGGAACCGGCCGTTTTCTGGAAGTGATTGCCGAAACACTGGGAATCAATCTGGTGGATATGGGCGATATCGCGCTTAAAGCCAACGGCTTCGTCCAGATTTCCAACATGTGCACAGTCTTTGCCGAGCATGAAGTGACCTCGCGTCTGTCGGAAGGCGCGGGGGTGGCGGAAATTGTTGCAGGCCTGCATGAAGCCATCGCGGGGCGCGTGGTGAACATGACCCGCCATCTGGGGATCGAAAAAGATGTGGTCGTCACCGGCGGCGGCGCGAAAAATAAAGGGCTGATCAAAGCCATTACCGCCAAGGTCGGTTTTCCGGTATTGACTCCGCCCGAACCTTTTATCACGGGTGCATTGGGTGCGGCGCTTGTCGGCAAAGATTTCTTTGACCGGGGCGTCCGACCGGCTCGGGAACGAAAAAAAGAAGACGTTAAATTTTTTACATAGCGACTCATCTTTCTGGTGGATGAGGCTGTTTCGGAATTCATAGTGATGCCATTTCGGCCCCTATTGCCGGGGGCAGGACCGAAGTGAGAAGTCCATGTCCGGGGTATAGCAGGTGATCTTTAAGATTCCTCATCCCGCACATCGGGATTCGGAATGACATCGCTTGCGATTGCGACAAATTCTCGGCCGGCGGATTAAGCCGTTCCTTGTATTCGAGGTTTTATGAACGACACAAAAAAATACTACGCCGGGCTGGACATGGGTTCCGTGTCCATTAAAGCCGCTTTGATCAGTGAAAAGCAATTGATCGCTTCGAGCCTGATCGCTTCCGGCGGTAATTACAAAGGCGGCGCGAAAAAAGTCATGGATGACGTATTGGCGCAAGCCGCGATTTCATTTGATCAGCTCGCCGGCCTCGTGATCACGGGCCTCGGCGCGGAAAGCGCGCCTTTTGCCGCACGGCATGTTTCCGATATTTCCTGTCAGGCCAAAGGCTGCCACTGTCTTTTCCCTTCGGCGAAAACGATTATCGACATCGGCGGACAGTTCACCAAGGCGGCAAAAATAACACCCCAGGGCCGGATCGCCGATTTTCTGATGAGTGAAAAATGCGCCACCGGTTCGGGGAGGTTTTTACAGGTCATCGCCCGCATTCTGCATGTCAGTCTCGACGACATCGGACCCCTTTCTCTCGAATCGGAAAACCCGGTGGAATTTTCCACCAACTGCGCTGTTTTTGCCGAATCGGAAACGATTTCCCGCATTGCCGAAGGCGCGAAAGCCGCAGATATTCTGGCGGGCGTCCACCGCGCGATGGCGTCCAAAGTCAGCATGCTGGTCAAGAGACTGAAACTGGAACCGGATGTGGTTCTCACGGGCGGCGGCGGAGAAGACCAGGGCCTCGTCCAGGCGATCGGCGACGCGCTGAAAATAAAAATACTGGTGCCCGGGCATCCCAGACTCACCGCCGCTTTTGGCGCCGCGTGTCTGGCCCGGGAAGAACGCATATCATCTGTTTCAGGAGGTGGAGATGAACGCTCAGGAAGATAATTCCAAACAGGCTTCTGAATTAAAGACAGGCGGCTTACGGGCGCATTATGTCCTGATCGTGTGCACCCTTCTTTATATCGTCAACTACATGGACCGGCAGGTCTTCTCCGTCATTCTTCAGCCGATGAAGATAGACCTGGGATTGACGGACGCCCAGTGCGGCCTGGCTTCCACCGTGTTGATCTTCGGCATGGCGTTTTTTTCTTTTCCGATTGCCTACCTGATTGACCGCTGGAGCCGGCGAAAAGCCGTGTGCCTGATGGCCATTCTCTGGAGCATCGCGACTTTTGCGACGGGGCTGGCGAAAAACTTTACGGGTGTTTTGATTCCCCGTTTCTTTGTGGGCCTGGGAGAAGCGGGATTTGTCCCCGGCGGCACCGCCATGATCAGTGCTTCTTATCCCAAAGAAAAACGCGGCTGGGCCATGGGTATTTTCCATATCGCGATCCCGCTGGGCGCGGCAGCCGGTGTGATTCTGGGCGGTATCATTTCCGCAAAATACGGCTGGCGGACGCCCTTTCTTTTCTTCGCCGTTCCGGGCGTGATCCTGGGCATCCTGGCTTTCTTCATGAAGGATTACAAAACCGCTGAACAGCCGGATACCGCAGGCGGCATCAAAGGTTTCTTTGTCGCGCTGGTTGACGTGTTAAAGCTGCCGACCATGCGCTGGTATTATCTCGGCCTGGGAATTGCGGTCTTCATGACCTCGTCGTTTCTGGTCTGGCTGCCCTCTCTGATGATGCGGATGCTGAATATTTCTGAAGCAAAGGCCGGACTCATCACCGGCGGCATCGGCCTGACCGCCATCATCGGCGCGCCGCTGGGCGGATTTCTGGCAGATTTCTGGCAGAAAAAAAATCCCCGGGGCAGGATGTATATTCCGGTGGTGGCTTATATTTTCGGCGGCACCATGCTGATTGGGGCTGTACTCACGCACTTCAGTTATTTCGGCATCGCGCTTGCCGCTTTGTTCGGTATCGCGTCCGCGATGGCGATGCCGGCGATTGCCGCCATATCGCAGGATGTCGTGCCGGTGGCGCATAAAGGGCTTTCCATGGGGCTGGCCATCTTCGCGCAGTATATGCTGGGCGGCGCCTGGGGGCCTTACATTGTGGGGTTCGTTTCGGACAGGCTGGGTGGCGGCGCCGAAGGTCTGGGCATGGCCGTTATGCTTTGCGGTCTCTTTGGCATTGTGGCGGGCATCCTCTTTTTTGTCGCATCCCGCACGTATCCTGCTGATTTGCAGAAAGTAAAAGACGAAGCAATTCTGGCGGAATAAGTTAGACGATGAAGAGGCCGTCACGATAAGAATCGTGCTTGTGTAACAAACAAATTGTCAATCTCTACTACAAAGATCCAAGACTTTAATCAGTAATAAACACAATTCGCGGCCGACGACAGGCATTGACACTACGACACACATTTTAAGGTAATATGACTAATGGAATATTGCCTTCATACACAAGTTCGTTGATCAGAAATTTCCTGAAGATCTGATCCAGAAACAGCCTTGATCCCCTTTGCACAACAATGAAATCATCTTTTTTATCCAGAATGATTCTTTTCAAATCCTGAAATCCGCTCTGGGCCTTATACATTTCAGAAGTAGCGATGTATCGGTTGGAGTATAACTGTGTCAGGTCTTTTAAGTATTTGTCAGTATCATGCCAATCATCGCCGGATTCCAGAACAGAAAAGAAAACAAGGTTCTTTATGCTTTCCTTTCGGAAATCTAAAAATTTATTGAAGTCAATAATATTGAGGAGATTGCTTTTTTGAACCGCGACATGAATGGTTTCCGGGGAACAACATTCAGGATTCAGGGGCACGGCCACAATCAGGTTGTCAATGCCGTCAATAACTTTGACCGCTTCACTGCCGATAAAAAGTTTCTTTAATAATCCCTTTTTGCTTAAACCCAAGAATACAAGGTTGTTGAATGGTCCTCGCAGGAACTTCCGCAGCTCGGGTACCAGGGGTTTTTCTGAAGCGAAAAACCCGACCGACATCACGTTCGGTAAAACAGTTTCCGTTAAACGCCTCAATTGATCAAGAGCTTCCCGATTGGCTATTTTGGTGAGTTTTTTCTTGCTCTCATAGGGTGTCAAAGCGGGCAACATCACAACGGTATTATGAACCAAGAGCATGTCCGCGCCGATGGTCTTACTCCAGTCATAGGCAAACTGAATAAGGTGTTCAGAATCAGATGCTAAATCGACCAGGATGATGAAACGATTTTTCATAGATAGCTTCCTTTCCAATCACGTTTTGCTTTTCGAGTATCATTTGCGCAACTGCTTTTATTTTCCCAGATAACTTTTATATTTTCTTGACCGGGCAATGACTTACGGCACTTTTGGCGCTTCATACAAACTGCGTCTAATGGATTCACGATGCTCGGCGGCAACACTGCACGCTCTTTCGTCAGCGGCAGTCACCACTTCGGCCAGGGCAACGCCAACTTCCGCCTCACCGGCGGCAACAACATTGGCCCCCGCGTTGCTCAGCGCCTGGGCATCACGCAGATGCGCGCAACGGGCGATGACGTGCAAATCCGGATTGAGGTGGCGTGCATGCCTGATGATCTCGGCGGCATCTTCAATATCCGCACTCAGGATCAGGCTGCCGGCCGTCGCTATACCGGCTTCGTCAAGAGTCCCGGGCCTCAAAACATCGCCGTACAGCGCAGGGGTTCCCATTTCGTTCAGGCTGCGTACCGTATCGAGGTTGAGATCGATCACGGTGATTTCCACATCGCGCTCCTTGAGCAGGTGGTGTACAATCTTACCTACCGGGCCGTAGCCGATCAGAATGCAGTGGTTGGGATTCATTGCCGGACGCTGACCTGAAATAACGGGAAGCGTTTTGGCAATCTTTCCGGACGACAACTTGCGTGCAAAGCGATAAATATAAGGGTTCAGACCGATAGACAGAATGGACGCGGCCACCAGGGCGTTCCATCCGGCATCATTGATGAGCCCAAGGCTGAGAGCAACGGTGCCCAGAATAAAGCTGAACTCGCCGACCTGTGAAAAAGCAGCTCCGACCGGAATGGCCGTTGACAGAGGCTGGCCGAGCGCCCGCACCGTCAACATGGCGGCCAACGGTTTGATGATAATAACCACAAACATGACGGCCGCAATCACCAGGGGAACCTCAACAAGGCTCCGGGGATCAAACAGCATCCCGATCGAAACAAAAAAGAGCACGGCAAAGGCGTCGCGCATCGGCAGCGCGTCATTGGCCGCGCGGGCGGCAAATTCAGAACGGCCGACCGCCAGACCGGCGAGAAATGCACCAAGAGCCATAGAAACCCCAAATATTTTAGCGGCGCCAACGGCGATTCCGATGGCGAGGACCAGCACCGCAAGCGTAAAAAGCTCCCGTGAGCGGGTTTTAGCTATGCGTTCCAGCGTCCATGGGATTACCCACTTGCCCAGCAGAACCACGACCACCAGAAGCCCCGCGACCTTGAGCCCGGCCAGTCCCAGCACAACTCCGACGCTTTGTGTTGCTCTGTCCGGTGTAAAAATGATCGGCAGAAGAAGCAGCATGGCGACCGTGAGAATATCTTCGACAACCGTCCAGCCGATGGCGATATGACCGATTTTGGCGTGGAGATCATGCCACTCGGCCAGGACAAGCGCCATCACCACCGTACTGGCAACTGAGATGGCCATTCCTAAAATGATGCCGGATATCCAATCCCAGCCCATCAAATGTAAAATGACCGCCAGCACACCCGTGGATATTGTGCTCTGGATCAGAGCGCCCGGCAACGCCAGCCGCCACACGGCGACCAGTTCGCGCAGGTTAAAGCGCAATCCGATACCGAAAAGCAGAAGAATGACGCCAATCTCCGCAAAATGTTCCGCGCTCGCTCGGTCGGCGACAAACCCCGGCGTGAAAGGCCCGATCACAATTCCGGCCAGCAGATAGCCGATAATGGGGGACAGCTTTAATCGATTCGCGAGATAGCCGAAAACCAGGGCTACTGCGAAGCCTCCTGCCAAAGTCACAAGTACACCGATTTCATTCATGGTCAAATCCTGAAAAAGCGGCTTATATGTTTGCGATATGTCCTTATTGATCTATCTTTGAAAACTCCAGGCGAGATTCTGTAAAAACGGCTCATAAGCTGTAATCTCCTGCCGCTTCCGGCTGATAGATGATTTCAGTAACCTTGAGTTTCCTTATGCCAGATGGAACAGGCCATTCGATAGTATCGCCTTTGCGGTATCCTATAAGAGCCATTCCCAGAGGAGCCAATATGGAAAGTTTATTATCCGAAATATTGGCTGCGGATGGGAACACCAGGGTATAGGTCATCTTCTCTCCAGATTCGGTGTCCGTAACACTGACTGTGGAATTCATGGTTATCACGTCTTTCGGCACATTTATAGGGTCAACCAATATGCCACTGTATAATTCCTGTTCCAACAGATCGAGATTAACCTTGCTATACTTGGGCGTTAATCGCACCCCTTCTATCAGTTCCAACAACCGATCCATATCAAATTTTGTGATGTGTATAGTGCGATCTGCCATGATTAGTAACCCTCCCTTGATTTCTAAAAAATCGGTTCGTTAAATTTTTATTAGAGATGAAAAAACTGGTTGACGACATTCAAAATATGAGTCAAGTTATTATTACTATAGGCAAATCAAGTGCGCCTGTCAACCCAATAAAAGCATCCAATAAAAGTAAAACAATTTGATGGTACGTTATGTGCGCATAGCAGATACATTGTCCGCAATTTCCTGCCGGTATCATGAGGGATTGATTGTTTGAAATGGTAATCATCAACTAAATCCCATGTTGAAAGTTGTGAACTTGTAGGTGAAACAGATAGCCGGTTTCTTATTGATTTGACATTCTTTGTACTTCTCACTATTCTTTCCTATAATACGAGTGCTGTGAGGACTAAAAGATGGATGAGAAGAAAGTAATGGAAGATGCCGTGGCGACAATCGCTCGCTATGTGCAGTTTGATACGACCAATCCGCCGGGCAATGAAATGCCGGCCGCGATGTGGGTTCGGGAGCAGCTCACGAACCGCGGCATCACCTCCGATATAACCATCCATGAGCCCGTTTCCGGACGCGGTCTGGTCGTCGCGCGCATCGCGGGCAGCGAGTCATTAAAACCGCTGATGATCAATCACCACATGGATGTAGTTGCCGCCGATCCTTCCCAGTGGAGTCATCCTCCCTTCAGCGGTAAAGTGGCCGACGGCTTTGTCTGGGGGCGCGGCACACTGGACACCAAGGGTCTGGGCGTCATGTTTATGCTGGCGCTGGAATTGCTGCTCAGGGAAGGTGTGAAATTCCGCCGTCCTGTTGTTTTCACGGCCGTTCCCGACGAGGAACCGGGAGGCGACAACGGCATGCGCTGGCTTGTGGAAAATCACTTAAAAGAAATCGATCCCGAATGGGTTTGGGATGAAGGCAGCGGCGGACTGAAAGATGTTTTCGGAAAAGGTGTGATGTTTGCCGTAGCGGTCGCGGAAAAACAGATTTATCGTTTTAAACTTATTGCGGAAGGCGAACCGGGGCACGGCTCCATGCCGCATGCCAATAGCGCCAACACCATACTGCTTGCAGCTTTGCAAAGAATCATCGAATCACCCCGCCCCCTGAAAACAGGAAAGGCGTCAGCAGCCATGTTTGCGGGCCTGGCTGTCACACAAAAGTTTCCCGCTTCGTTCCTGCTCAGACATCTGGATAATCCCGCCGTTTTAAAGCTGGCGGGCGGCAAACTGGCTTCAGAAAAATTCACCAACGCCGTGCTTCGGGACACAGTCAGCGTCAATATCCTTCAAGCCGGCTATCAGATCAACGTCATTCCGGAACGCGCGGAGGCAGGGCTCGATTGCCGCCTGCTGCCTGAAACGGATGCTGCAGAATTTCGGCGCTGGCTTGTCTCCCGCATTGCCGATGACCGGATTAAAATAGAAATGATCCAGATGTCGCCCCCTTCGGGAATCGCGCCTACAGACAGTCCGTTTTTTCAGGCGGTCACTGGGGCTGTCAAAAAATGCTCTCCGGGGGCCGGTGTGTTTCCGCTTTTAATGGCCGGGGCGACTGACGGCCGCTACTGGCGGGAGCGCGGCTATCCGGCGTACGGCTTCTCACCCATGATTTTAGAACGCGCGGACATCAGCCGCGTCCACGGCATTGACGAACGCATCTCCATCGATAATCTGCTGCTGGGAATCAAGATGGCCCGGGATATTATCAAGACCCTTTGCGCGTAAACGTCAAATACGCTGCCCCGGCCTGTGCCTGTCTTGAATGATCGACTATTTGTGGCGCCCGTTAACATCGTAACACCCCGGAGCGTAATGGCTCTGGCAGGCCATGCACTCACCCTTGCACTGCTTCGGGTATTGGTCATTGCACCCGCGCGCGGCTTTGCCATAGTCTTTGCCGCATATTCCACACCACCAGCCCCAATCCCAATACGTGCAATTTCCATACGTAACATAGCCCAGTACCGGTCCATAAGTCTTTGTCTTGCACTCGTAGGTGGTGTCATCGCAGTCGGCCCATGCAATAGAACTCGAACAGACAAATAAAACTGCCGCCGTAAGCAGGCAAAGTATCGCCTTTCTCATAAACGCTCCTTTCAGTTTTTATACCAAGTTGCTTTCAAAAAATAACTATGAATTTTTGAAAGCTTACGTGGTATTATGCCGGTAAATCAACCTTTTAATGTTTGATAGCAACTTGGTATCAGCCGTTAAAAAACCGGACTTACTGCTTATGAAGTAAGCAAAACAAAACCCTGCATCTTTTCAGAAACAGGGTTTCCATAATCAGCCCATAACAGCACCCTTCAAAAAAGGTTTAAATAAGCGGTTAACCTGTTGACGATGCCTGATTCACTTTCATTTTTATGTGCTCCTAACTCATCAAATAGTCAAGAATTTGTTTTTTCGCTGCATGCCTCCGTCATGACAGGACGGCAAAGACCAGTGTACAGGACACCTTGCGAACCCGATGGATGCGAGGATTCAGGATCGCATTGCTGAAGGTATTTTGCAGACATTGATCGAAGTCGGGGAGACAACGGCTGCCGAACCGGACAATTATGATGCACGTTCGCAAAACAGAATTACTGGAAGACGGCTTCCCTGTCAGGGGGTTCAGAAACCGGTTCCCGCGCGCCCGGATGCCTTTTATTTTTTAGTCTTACCCGCAAGAAATCCGGGTTGGGTATATGCAGGCATCGGGTAGGAATAAAATCCCTTTTTCGTCTTGGCACCCAGTTCGCCTCTGTCCACATATTGTTTCACGAAGTCCGCGTTCGCCCTGATCTGATCAGCCTGGATTCCCTGAGCCTGGTGCGCCAGATAATCGGTGACGGTCCAGACGGTCTGCAGACCCATCTGGTCCATGATGCCGAAAGGCCCGATCGGCATGCGCGTAACACCCATCCATGCCCGGTCGATGTCCTCGATGCCGGCGACATCCGTCGTTGCCAGAGTCATCGCTGTGGTCAGGAGGTTCGCGATCATGGCGTTGTAGACATATCCGTTGCTTTCCCGGTGCAGCATGATGGCGATCTGGCCGATGCTCACGGCAAAATCGTGAACCAGCTGAGTGACCGCCGGGTTCGTTCCCGGATGGGGCATGACATCCACCACATTGGTCATCCTCGCGTCATGGAAATGAAGCGCTACGAGTTTTTCCGGCCGCCCTGTGGCCCCGGCGAATGTCGAAGGCATCAGAAGCGATGTATTGGTGGTAAAGATAGTCCGTTCCGGACAAAGTTTGTCGAACTCGGCAAAAACCTTTGCTTTAATTTTCGGGTTTTCGGGTACGGATTCGCTGATGATGTCAGCGTCTTTTGCCGCAGCTTGCGGGTCGGATGTTGTTGTGATGCGGCCCATGACCTCTTGGAGCTGTTCTGCCTTCATTCTGCCGGTGGGTACGAAAAATGACGCTCCGAGCTTTTCCATGCGTTTCAGGGAAGTCTTAAGAACGTCGTCCGAAATGTCATAAAGTGTAACGTTGTAGCCGTGCATCGCGCACACAAAGCCAATCTGCTGGCCCATGGTGCCCGCGCCCAGAATAAGTACCTTCTTAATGTCTTTCAATTCCATCATGTGTTCCTTTCCTTATGCAAGTAGGCCGCGCTGTGCCTGTCGGCAGTTCCTGTACCACATATTAATTCAGAGTTCAGCCATTTTTAATGTTCAGATCAAGGATGCTTCCGGCACTGAAGGGCAACGATTGAATGAGATAGATTGCCGGCAGAAACCAGATAATATAGCGCTTTAATTTAATATTTGCATCAGGCAGCCCTGAGGGCGTCCACAATCTTCAGGCGCGAGGCGCGCAGCGCCGGGAGCACGCCGCCGATCAACCCCATCGCGAGCGCGAAACTCATTGATTGCGCGATAATGCCGGGCGTCAGCGTGAATTTAAAAGCCAGTTCGGAAAACGTCTGAAAGTTGACCGTCGAGATCGTGATAAACTGCATGAATGAAGCAAAGAAAAGCCCGAGGCACCCGCCGATGAAACCCAGAAGCAGCGACTCGGTCAGAAACGCCAGCAGAATATTGCGCCTGCGGAAACCCAGGGCGCGCAGTGTGCCGATTTCCGCCGTGCGGCCGGCGACGGCGGAATACATGGTGATCATCGCGCCGATGATCGCGCCAATGGAGAAGATGATGGTCAGCGACATGCCCAGAATCCGTAAAAACTTGGCCATCATCTCCGATTGATCCCGGTAATACCGGGTTTCACGTTTCGCTTCCAGCGTAAGGCGCGGATCATTTTCAATGGACTTTTTTGCGGCGTCGAAGCTATCCGGATTCTGTAATTTGAAAATGAGCGACGAATAGACCGGGCGCCGGAAAGCCTGCATGACCTGATCGACATCGCCCCAGATTTCCGAACTGAAACCGGTGTTGCCCGCGTCAAAAATGCCGACGACTGTCCAGGTGCGCATCCCCCAGGTCAAAGTCTGCTGCAGGCCCACGCCCTGAAATCCTTTGGCGATGCTGTTGCCGACAATAACTTCCGATGAGCCCATCCGCAGCATCCGGCCCGCCACCAGTTTGACCTGCGGCCGAAGCCGCAGGGATTCCGCCCCGATGCCGCGCACCACCACGTTGGAATGACTGGAGGACTGTTCATCCCCTTTCTTTTTCAGGGCAATCAGTACGACCGATTCCCTGGCCATCAGGGGTTCGCCGCTTTCCCCTGCGGCGATTTGGGGCAGCATTTCCACAATGGCGGCGGATTTGCGCTCAATGGTGCTCATGACTTCCGATTGAGACGCTTTGCGCACCACCACCACATTGTGGGGCGAGCCGGTTTCCACCAGTGTTTTCTGGAGGCCTTCGGCCATCATCAGCACGGCGGCAAAAACAAAGACCACCAGCGCCATGCCGGCTACCGTCAAAGCGGTTGTCAGACGCCGCTTCCAGAGATTGTGGAAGCTGTAGGAAAAAGGCACCGTCATCAGCCGATCCTCCTTAAACCGTCGGCAATGCGGATGCGGATCGCATGACGGGTGGGAATGATCGCCGCCAGAAACGCGATGAGCAACGCCGCGGCAATGTCCATGTAAATCGTCCGGGTGGAAACCAGAAAGACCGGAAAAAACGTTGAGAGCTGATGGCCGAAGATCTGCGCAAGAGGGAACGTCAGGATAATGCCGATCAGTGCGCCGGTAAGCGTGAGCACCAGCGCTTCGCCGAAGATCAGAATCGTGATGTCCTCTCCGCCGAACCCCAGCGTTTTCATAATAGCATAATCGCCGGTGCGTTCCCTGGTGGTCATGGCCATGGTATTGGCGACAACGGCCATGATGATAAAGATGACGATAAACGACACCATCTGAATGGCCGTGACGATGGCTTCGCTCATGGCAATAAAGCCCAGATTGAAAGCCTTTTCCGTTTCCGTCAATGTTTCCGCCAGAGAATTTTTAAATAATTTGTCGATCGTGAGCGCCACATCCGGCGCGATATCGGGCCGGGCCACGCCGATCATGTAAAAGCCGACCTGCTCGGCCGAGCCGGGCCACGTTCTTTTTATCCCTTCATTGAGATAAGCCCAATGGAAGAAAAACTGCGTTTCATCAACGGTCTTATCGCGGCCCGTATAAATCGCCCGCAGGATAAACTCCCAGTTGCCCGGATAGATGGTTCCTTTGAGCGTGATGGTATCACCTGCCCGCCAGCCGTATTTGGCCGCCAGTTTTTTCCCCGCCACAGCGCCTTTGCGGTCGGCCATAAAAGCTCTTTTCTGTTTTTCATCCAGAACAAATTCGGGATACAGGGCGAAATAGGTATGGGGCTCCACGCAAAAATTCGGAAAGAAGTTTTTTTCATTAATATAGACGCCGCCAAACCAGTTGCCGTAGGACACCAGTTTGACGCCTTCCACCTGCCGGATTTTTTCCGTGTAGGAAATGGGCAGTGGAAAGATAATGGAAATGGCGTTGCGTGTGACGAGGCGCGAGGTGGATGCCGCTTCCACGCCCGCGTAAAAGGAGCTGACCACCGTGCGCAGTAAACCGAACGCCAGGATGGCCACGGCAATGCCCAAAATGGTGAGCGAACTCCTGAGCTTGTTATGAAAGGCGTTTCTAAAGAGGATTTTGACGAGCATCATGGTTGAGATACCCCTTATCCAGATGGCGCAGCACGGAAGCGCGGGAAGCCGCTCGCGGATCGTGCGTGACCATGATGATGGTCTTGCCCATGTCCTGATTCAGGCGCTCCATCATGGAAAGAATTTCCTCGGCCGAGACGCGGTCCAGATCGCCGGTCGGTTCGTCGGCCACCAGAATGGTCGGATCGGTCACGATGGCGCGGGCGATGGCTACGCGCTGCTGTTCGCCGCCGGACATTTCACTGGGATAGTGATCCATCCGGTGCCCCAGTCCCACCATGTTCAGGGCCATTTCCGCATGTTGCCGCCTTTCTTTTTTGGACAGCGTGGTCAGATGCAGCGGCAACTCGACATTTTCCACCGCCTTGAGTACGGGAATCAGATTATAAAACTGAAAGATGAAGCCGACGGAATTTGCGCGCCAGGCCGCAAGTTCGGTCTCCGAAAGCGTGGTGATGTCGATATCGCCCACATGGATGGTGCCGGAATCCGCCTTGTCGATGCCGGCGATCAGATTTAAAAGTGTGGTCTTGCCGGAACCGGACGGTCCCATCAAGGCCAGAAATTCCCCTTCGGCAATGTCAAAGGTGATATCATACAGCACAGGCACCACCAGGCTTTCCCGATGATAGGACTTATAAATATTGTTGATTTCAACAATTGCTTTTTTTTCTTCGATCATCATTTCCCTGGATGTAATCTCAATATTTGCTTATTTGTCAATGACAAGAGTTGATGGTTTTGCCTTCGGTCTTCAGCCTACAGCCTATCGTCCATATTTATTCCTTACCGAATCCATCAACAGGCTCCCAATGCTTCGCTCCCCCTGTCTTTCATATTTTTCACCTTTCAGATACAGGGCTTCGACCTTGATGGTGTTGAGCTGCTCCGCTGGCATCTGCAGGGGATTTTTATCCAGTACGACAAAATCCGCAAGCTTCCCGTTCGTCAGCGTTCCCCGCGTGTTGTCGTCAAAAGAAAGTTTCGCGCACGATGACGTGTGCATGCGCAGAGCGTCCAGAACCGATACGGATTCATTCGCATTGGGGTGATTGCAGGCCGCGAAAATCGCGGCGACAGGATCGGGCAGCGTGCAGGGCGCGTCGGAGCCGCCCGCAATGGTCAGGCCGGCATCCAGCATGCTTTTGAGCGGTATCAGATTATCCACACGTTGTCCCAGAATACGCTGAAGGTATTCCACCGGCTCCTGCGGCCAGTATAAAAACGGCGTCTGCAGGGCGATGCAGAGATTGAGCTTTGCAGCTCTTTCAATAGCCTTTGCATCCATCAGGTCGGCATGGATGATAATGTGACGATGGCCGGTGCGGGGAAAATCCTTGAGTGCCGTTTCATAAGCGGTCAGCGCCTGATCAATGGCCGCATCGCCGATGGCGTGCACCGCAATTTGCAGACCGGCGCGGTTGGCCTGGATCACAAAGTCGTTGACTGCGGCCTGCGGATAAAAAAGCGTGCCCCGGTTGGCGGGGTTATTGGTGTAGGGCGCTTTGAGCGCCGCGTCTTCCGAGCCGAAACAGCCGTCGAGCGCATTGGCAAAGCAGCCGCCGATGCGGGGCAACTTGCGGCGCTGGACTTTTTTGACATCCATTGTCTGAAAAAAAACCTGAAACAATGGCGGCAGGCCTCGGTTGGCGAAGCGCATGAAATCCACATCCAGATCCAGCGGGAACCCGACCCCTTCCGCCGTATGCACCAGAGCAATTCCTCTCCGGGCAAGCGCATCGCTTCCCGCAATCAGGTTTCTGAAAAGCTCCGGAAGCGAAACGGATGCCGTAATGCGGTTTACCGCCAGATAAAAAGCGTTCAAATAAAACCAGCCCGTGTCTTTATCAAATCCCGGGTCGGAAAGAATTGCAGCCGGCATTTTAGCTATCAGCGCGGAATTCCCGACGGCGGCATGGCCGTCGTATTTGATAATCATCAGGGGCCGGTCGGTAATGCGATCCAGGTCATGCCGGTCCGGAAGTTTTTTTTCGCGGACGGTGTGCGCCGAACAGCCGAAGCCGAGGATGACTTTTTCTTTTTTCCTCCGGTCGATCGAGGCGCGGATGAGTTCTCCCAGTTCTGCAAAGTCGCCCGCGTCACGGCAGTCCAGGCCGGAATTGAAGTAGGCAAAGGAGCTGAAGTGCATGTGCGTGTCGCCGAACGCGGGGAGAACGCACCGGTTTTTTAGATCCACCGGTTCGCCCGGCTTGAATTCTTCCGGCAACTGATCGCCGGAAAATGCAATTTTCCCGTCCTTTTCCACCAGGCAGGTGAAGATGCGATTTTTCTCTTCACAGGAAATAAATTCGGCATTTTTAAACACGCGCATGGAAAATACCTCCTTGTGTCTCGATGTTTGTATCTCGTGACTCGTCTCTTAACGAGATACCGCCCTCTCGGGTGGCAAGCGAACTTCGAGCTACGAACGACGAGCTACGAGCTACGAATTACCTCTCCGCCACCTTGATCTTTGCTCCGTCCGTGAGTCCTTCGGGTTTGAGCACGACGCGGTCGCCCGGTTTCAGGCCTGCCGTGATCTCCTGCATGTCTCCTAATTTTCCGCCTGTGG
Source organism: Deltaproteobacteria bacterium HGW-Deltaproteobacteria-6 (assembly GCA_002840435.1). NCBI lineage: Bacteria > Deltaproteobacteria > Deltaproteobacteria bacterium HGW-Deltaproteobacteria-6. The sequence goes on along the minus strand of PHAT01000011.1, from coordinate 11,418 downwards.
ATACGGCCGTCATGCGCACTTTGTTTTCCTGAATCAGATAGACGATATTTTTTTCTTTCACACGGACCAGTGCCGACTGATTAACGGCCAATCTGGGTTTGATCTCTTCCTCCGCGAGTTTACGGGACAAAAAAGACACTTTCGCGCTCATATCCGGCAGCATCCGGATATCTTTGTCCAGAAACCGCACTTTTACCAGAACCGTTGCCTTGGCGCGGTCCACCGTCGGCACAATGGCATGCACGACGCCGCGGAAGCGAAGGTCGGCGAGGGCGTCAAGCTGAATATTACAGGGCTGCCCGACTTTGATGAGTGTGATACTGGTTTCGGATACATCAACCTCCACCTGCAGCGAATCCATATCGGCCAGCGTGACGACGGCGGCTTTGGACGTGGAAGATGCTCCCAGCGGGGTAACGATATCGCCTACGTCGGCATTTTTAGTCAGCACCACACCGTCAAACGGAGCCCGGATCAAGGTGTAATCAATGCTTGCTTCAGCGCCCGAAAGCGCGGCTGCGGCCGCTTCCATTGCGGCCCGCGCCCCTTTTACCGCTTCCTGCGAGCGCAGGTAACGGGTATGGATCGCGTCGTATTCCGATTGAGTCACATAACCGCCGGCGATCAGTCTCCGGTAACGGTCATGTTCCTGTTGAAGATTATCCTGTTCCACCGCCGCCTGCCTGAGCATCGCCTTCGCGTTGGCCAGATTGGCCGCAGCCTGACCTTTCCCGGCGGTGACGTCGGCGTTTTCCATCCGCGCAAGAATTTGCCCTTTTTTCACCAGATTGCCTTCTTCAACCAGAAGCGCCGTCAGACGACCGGTTATTTTGGAGGCTACCGCCGCCTTGCGCTGAGCGACGATGTAACCGCTGGCGTTCAATACCGACAGGGACTGAGCGGGATACACCAGTGAAACGGTCGTTACATCCACCGTGGCCGTAGGAGAAATCACGCCAAGCCGGTACAGAACAGCGCCGATGATCAGCAGGAAAACCAGACCGGCGATCACGAAGGGTTTTTTGATCCGGCCGCCTGTAACACTTTTTTTGACCGATTGGTCGATTTTCAGCTTACTCAAGTCTTCCTGCGGCATGTCTCTTCTCACTTTATGATTTTTGGAATGACGACGGCAAACCATAACAGAACTTTGTTATTTTTACCATACAGTTGAAAAAACGTCCTTTTCAGGGTTGTCTTCACGGCGATATATTTTCATCATGTCTATAGATCAGATTATTTTGAATACAAGTCCCTGCCTCATGGTTAAAAGTATAACTCGTGATGGTTGTCCTGGCAAGATATCCGCGACGCGAACCGGCCTTCGGGATGCCGTAAATAATCAGACGGGCCAGGACCGCAAACCTGCGATAAAATTAAATTTGACTTTATAAATTATCCCTATAGAATTAGTCATCAACAGGGCTTCGTCAATTTGAAAACCTTTACCGTCAATCCTTCATGATGGCCTGATTGACCCAAAGGAGGAAATCAGACTTGAACCGGGCGCTCATTTTGTATCTTTTGTCCATTCCCGCCGTGGTTGCTATTTCGGGATTTCTGGCCGATTATTCCAGGCGCCATCGTCATGTGGCAGGCGGTACGGCATTTATGTGGGTCTGCCTGCTTATCTGCCTGATGGCGCTCATGGAAGGACTGTCCATTATCGCGCCGACCGGAGAGTGGGCGCTTTTCTGGTTCGATTTACGGTTTATCAGTCTTGCCACGCTGCCTGTGGTCTGGATCACTTTCATGCTTCAGTTCACCGGACACGCCAACTGGCTGACGCCGCGGCGTCTTGCGGCCCTTCTCATTATTCCGATCATCACGCAGGGTGTGATATGGACCAGTTCCCTGCACGGGTTTTGGGTGATCAGGCCGGTTGCCTTCCACCAGGCGGGCCAATTTTTTATCGCCCAGACCGGCGCGAGGATCCCCGGCCCCTGGATGTGGGTTCACCTTGTTTATTCCTACGCGCTGGTGGTCATAGGCATCACGGTGTTGTCCGCCACGTCTGTTCGAATTGCCCGCCGGGACCGGGGCCAATTTCTGACCATCGGACTGGGGACATTCATCATGGCTGTCGCTGCGGCTGTTCCGGCGTTCACGATTATTCGCAATTTCACGTTTAATCCGCTGCTTCCGCTCATCGCCGCAGGATTGCTCATTATTTTCTGGGGTGTATTCCGCCACTCGTTCCTTCGTTCACCCCTGACGTTTCGTGAAGAAAAAAACGTGCCGGTAGCCCTCATTACCCTGTTTGTTCTGATTGCCACCGGTATTGCGGCGACCGGATACATGTATTACCGGAATTATGAGAAAAATCACCGGATGGAAGTGGAAAACACCCTGTCTTCCATCGCGGAACTGAAGGTGGCGGAAATCGTTCAGTGGCGCAATGAACGCCTTTCGGACGGTTTGCTGCTGCAGAAAAACATCGTTTTTGCTCAGCTGGTGCGCCGGGTGATGGACCAGCCGGCGGACGCCGGCGCGAATAAGCATATGCGGCTCTGGCTTGGTCAACTGTCGTCCGTTTACTATTACAGGAATGTGATTTTGATGGACGCGTCAGGCCGGGTGCGGCAGTCTGTTGTCTCCGAATCGCCCCGGACATGCGATGAAATTCAGAAGCTCATTCCGGCGATTCGAAAATCCGGAAAAACTGTTTTCCTGGATCTTCATCGGGAAGCCCCCGATCGGCCCATTTCACTGTCTATCATCAATCCGATTGTCGAAAATGGCCGTTTTCTGGGCGCGGTTGCCCTAGTTATCGATCCGACTGTTTATCTCTATCCGATGATTTCGCGCTGGCCGACACCCGTTAAAACGGCGGAAACACTGCTCGTCCGCCGCGAAGGCAACGAGGTGGTCTTTTTAAACGAACTGAAATTTCAAAAAGGCACGGCGCTTAAACTGCGCTTTTCCCTGTCCCGGCAGGATCTGCCGGCCGCCCGCGCAGCCCTCGGAGAAGAAGGCGTCATGGACGGCATCGATTACCGCGGCAAGCGGGTTTTGGCCGCGCTCAAGCCGGTGCCGGATTCGCCCTGGTTTATGGTTGCGCGTATGGACAGAAATGAAATCGACGCGCCTGTTCGACAACATCTTCTCATGATGATTTTCATGGTGTGTGTGTTCATTTTCGGAGCGGCGGCGGCGGTCTGGATTTTCTGGCAGCGCCAGCGCAACATCTTTTATCACCGGGAACTGGACGCTGCCGTGGCGCTGCAGGCCAGCGAAGAAAAATTCCGCCAGGTATTTGAGGCAGCCAACGCGGGGAAATCAATCATGCAGCCGACAGGTGAAATGCAGGTTAATGAAGCTTTCTGTGTGATGCTGGGATATGCACAAGATGAACTGGTTCATAAAAAATGGCAGGAGTTGACGCATCCCGACGACGTCGAACCGAACGAGAAAATAATGAATACGCTGCTCGCGGGTGAAACCGATACCGCCCGTTTTATGAAGCGCTATCTGCACAAGAGCGGCGCCGTTGTCTGGGCGGATGTCAGTGTGAAATTGATGCGGGATTCGGACCATCAACCTGCGTATTTCCTGACGACGGCCATCGATGTGACCGCCCAGAAGCAGGCCGAGCTGGAGCTTCGCCAGAGCAAAGAGATGATTACAGCCGTTATGGACTCCCTTCCGATCGGCGTCGCCGTCAACGCCGTCTATCCTTCCGTGAAGTTTGAGTACATGAATGACAATTTCCCCAAATTTTACCGCACGACCAGAGATGCGCTTAAAGATCCGGACGCGTTCTGGCAAGTGGTTTATGAAGACGAAAAGATAAGAGAACAAGTACGGACGAGGGTATTGACCGACATGGAGAGCGGCGATCCGGCCCGAATGTTCTGGGAAAATGTGCCCATCATCCGCAAGGGAGAAGGAACGACTTATATTACGGCCAAAAATACTTCAATTCCCGGCAAGCAACTGGTGATATCAACGGTGTGGGATGTTACCGATCGCAGGAAGGCGGAAGAAGAGATCGTTTCGCTCAATGCAAGCCTGGAGCAGAAAGTCATTGAGCGCACCGCTGAATTATCGGCTAAAACCGCCGAATTGGAGCGGATCAATAAAGTATTCGTAGACCGGGAATTGCGGATGCGGGAGCTCAAGGGAAAGATTGATGAGTTGGAGAAGAAATGATTTAAAAGATTAGCAGGTGCTTATGAAAGCAGAAAGCGGAGAAACAAACATCAGTCTGCGTTTCGGCGGTATGATGATTGCCGCGGCCGTTATCTATTTTATAACGGCCAGGTTGTCCTTGCTGCTGGCCGTCGGCAACACCAACGCCACATCCGTCTGGCCGCCCTCCGGCATTGCTCTGGCTGTTGTTCTGCTCTGGGGATACAAGATGGGGCCGGCGGTTTTCGTCGGCGCCTTTTTCGCCAATGTGCTTGCCCTGAAAGGCGCAGGTCTTGCACCTGCGTACTATCTTGCGGCGTCTCTCACCACCGCCTTCGGCAACATGCTTGAGGGATTGATCGGAGCCTGGTTCATCAGGCGTTTTGCCGCAACTGAAAACCCCTTTAACACGATTAGAGAGCTCTTCGTTTTCATTATTTTCGGAAGCCTGCTTGCCACCCTGGTCAGTCCCTCGATCGGGGTCGTAAGCTTTTGTCTGGCTACCGGGCAATGGCCGGTTGCCTCTCAAATGTGGCTTACCTGGTGGTTGGGCGATGCCGCCGGAATATTGATCATTTCCCCGATGATCATCATGCTTACAAAAAAGGTGCCGCAAACGATTACCGGAGCACAGTTAATCGAAGCGGTAATGGTATTTGTCGTTTTGATGATAACGACGGGTGTGATCTTCGGTTACGATTATCAGCTGGATTACCTGATTATTCCTCCCCTGGTCTGGATTGCATTAAGATTCGGGCGCTTGTATTCGGCGGCGGCCGTAATCCTGGTTTCAGGAATTGCGATTCTCTCCATCATCGGCGGCGCCGGTTCTCTCACCGGTCAGCTCTCACAAAAATCGCTCCTTTATCTTCAAACCTATATCGGGGTCATTTCCATCATTACGCTTTGTTTATCGGTGCTGACGCACGAACGGAGTGAATCAGAGAAGTCCCGCTCTACCGCCCGGAAGCAGTTGTATGACATTATTGAATTCCTCCCTGATGCGACGTTCGCCGTCGATACCCGTGGAAAGGTCATTGCCTGGAACCGAGCGATGGAGGTTTTGAGCGGCATATCCAAAAAAGACATGATCGGGAAATGCGATTACGAATATGCCATCCCCTTTTTCGGAGAACGCCGTCCCATCCTGATTGATCTGGTCATGAAAGAAAGCGACCCGGCCCGGTTGGAAACTTACGACTATCTGGAGAAAAGAGAGAACACATTGCACGCTGAACGATATAATACTCAGCTCAACCGCTACCTCTCCGGCGCGGCATCAGTCCTGATCGACGGCGAAGGAAACATCTCCGGCGCGATAGAATCCATACGGGACATCACGGACCGCAAAGTCGCCGAGCGCGAATTGAAAGATTACAAAGAGCATCTCGAAGAAATTGTTAAAGAACGAAGCGCTTCGCTGGTTGCCGCCAACGAACAGCTGGTCCGGCAAATAGAAGAGAGAGACATCGTCAGAACAGCCCTGCTGCAAAGCGAAAAAAAGTACCGCGACCTTGTCGAAAGCGCCAACAGCATCATTTTGAGATGGGGCCCCGACGGATCCATTACTTTTTTCAATGCCTACGCTCAGAAATTTTTCGGTTTTGCCGAGTCGGAAATCATCGGCCGGAACATCCTGGGTTCCATCGTTCCGGTTCTGGAATCGTCAGGACGAGACCTTGCCTGGCTTATCGAGGATATTATCCGCAATCCCGAAACACATACCTTTAATGAAAATGAAAATATCAGGAAAAACGGCGAAAAGGTCTGGATTGCCTGGACGAACAAACCGATCTTCGATGAATCGGGCACATTGACGGAAATCCTGTCCGTAGGCAATGATATTACCAAGCGCAAAATCATGGAAGAATCCCTCCGGAAAACGCTGGATGAGCTGGCTGTGGCCAAAGAGCGCGCCGAAGCGGCTGACCGCATCAAATCCGCTTTCCTGGCGGCGATGTCCCATGAACTCCGCACGCCGCTTAATTCGATCATCGGCTTTACCGGGATCATCCTGCAGGGCTTCGCGGGTCCCCTCACCGACGAGCAAAGAAAGCAGTTGGGGATGGTAAAGGGCAGCTCACAGCATCTTTTATCGCTCATCAACGATGTGCTCGACATATCCAAGATCGAGGCCGGTCAGTATAAAGTGTATGCCGAGCCTTTCGACCTGCGTGCCGTGATTGAGAAAGCCGCAGCCACGGTGGCGCCTTCAGCCGCGAAAAAAGCCCTTACCCTGAACGTCAGCATCGGGCCGGATGTGGGTGAAGCCGTTGGCGATGAGCGCCGCGTCGAACAGGTTCTGCTCAACCTGCTTTCCAATGCCGTCAAGTTTACGGAGCAGGGCATAATCACATTGTCCGCGGCGGTGATCCCGGGATACCGGCCGGCCTTCGCGGACCGGACGTCAAATCCCGTGCCTGCCGTGCAAATCAGCGTCTCTGACACGGGAATCGGCATCCGCCCTGAAGATCTGCGGGAACTCTTTCAACCGTTTCGGCAACTGGACACGGGCATCGCGCGAAAGAGTGAAGGAACAGGTTTGGGGCTCGCTATCTGCCGGCGTCTGGCCGATTTAATGGGCGGTGAAATAAGCGCCGCCAGTGTCTGGGAAAAGGGCAGCACCTTTACCTTCACCCTGCCGTTAAAGGGAGGAACCACGTCATGAAGCATATTTTAATCGTCGATGATAATGATGAAAATCTCTATCTTCTGCGCATGCTGCTTACAGGCCAGGGCTACACAGTCGAAGAGGCGCATAACGGCAGCGAAGCTCTGGCTCAGGTGCGGGCCAACGTGCCGGATATGGTCATATCGGATATCCTGATGCCGGAAATGGATGGTTTTACCTTTTGCAGAATTCTAAAAAAGGACGAGCAGCTGCGGCATATCCCTTTCATCTTCTATACGGCGACCTATACCGATCCGAGAGACGAGAAACTCGCGCTCAACATGGGCGCGGATGCGTTCATCGTCAAACCGACGGAGCCTGCGGAATTTCTGAACCGGATTGAGCCGGTCCTGATGGCCAATAGAGACGGAAAATCAAGTTTACCTCGGGAACAGAATACGGAGGAAGTTGTGCTCAAGGAGTACAACGAAGCCCTGATCCGCAAACTGGAACATAAGATGCTGAAGCTCGAAGAGGTCAACTCGGCGCTGGAAGCTGAAATTGCGTCAAGAAAACAGGCTGAATTTTCCCTGCGGGAAAGCGAGGAACGGTATCGTTCTTTATTTGAAAACAGTATGGATGGCGTATTGCTGACGGAACCGGGCGGGAATATCCTGAAAGCCAACCCGGCAGCCTGCCGTATTTTCGCGAGGAGTGAAGCTGAGATATGCAGGATAGGCAGAGACGGTGTTGTTGATGCTTCCGATCCGCGGTTGCCGAAAGCGCTGGAAGAACGGGAGCGGACGGGAAGATTTGCCGGCGAACTCACTTTCCTGCGCAAAGACGGCACGAAGTTTCCGGGCGAAATATCTTCCGTTATTTTCAGAGACGCCGAAGGCAAGCTCAAAACCAGCATGATTATCCGTGATATCAGCGGGCGTAAACAGGCGGAGTCCCAGAAGGAGGCGGCGCTCGAAGAAATCCGCAAGCTCAACGAAGATCTGGAAAAGAGAATCGGTGAACGGACAGCCGAACTGCGCAGCACCATCGCCCAGCTGGAAGATCTGAACCGGGTATTCGTGGGCAGGGAGCTGAAGATGATGGAACTCAAGAAAAGAATCGCTGAGCTGGAGGGAAAAACGTGATTAGGGAAAGATTACAGCGATTTTAAAAGACGATTACAACGATTGAGGATCGCCGTAATTATTCTTTAAAGGGGGGACATGGTTTATCTCGACTTGATTTTGAATCTGGCGCTTCTGGTGGCCTTGAGCGTAATCTCCGGGTTCATCGACAGGCGCTGGCCCCGGGATACCCGCACGGGTGTTCTGCTTCAGGGTGTTTTGTTCGGCAGCGTGGCCGTACTCGGCATGCTGCGGCCGCTCAATCTGGGTCAGGGACTGATTTTCGACGGCCGCTCCGTCATGCTCAGCCTTTGCGCCCTGTTTTTCGGACCCTGGACAGCCGCTGTGTCCTGCGCCATCGTTCTTGCCTGCCGTGTCGCGCTGGGCGGCATCGGCACGGCGATGGGCGTTCTGGTCATTCTGGAGTCATCAATCATCGGCCTTGTGGCTTACTATCGCTTCAAGCCCTTCATTTCGCCGCCGTCGATCCTTCGCCTGTACAGCATGGGACTTGCCGTTCATGCGGTAATGGTGGCCCTGATGGTCACGCTGCCCGAGGGCGTTTGGCTGGCAACATTCAAACGTCTGGGTCTTCCCATTCTCCTGCTATATCCGCTGGCGACCATTCTGGCCGGCACCGTTCTTTCGGACCATCTCTCCACCATTCAGGCCGCCGCCGTGCTGGACGAAAGCGAGGAGCGCTACCGGCTTTTATTCAATTCCAGTTACGATGCCATCCTGCTTACGACTCCGGACGGGGAAATTCTCGCCGCCAATCCTGCCGCCTGCCGCATTTTCGGCAGAAGCGAGGACGAAATCAAAACCGCGGGACGCGCGGGAATTCTGGATAACACGGACCCGCGCCTGGCCGCGGCGCTTGCGGAACGGGCCCGGACCGGTAAATTTACCGGTGAACTGACCTTTCTGCGTAAAGACGGGTCGACGTTTCCGGGGGAGGTATCCACGGCGCTGTTCCAGGATCGGGAGCATCAGGACCGCACAAGCATGATCATTCGCGATATCACGGAACGAAAGAAAGCGGAAGCCGCGCTTAAAGAAGCGGAACTCAAGTTCAGAACCATCTTTGATTCCGCATCCGATGGAATTCTTATCGCTCGAATTGGCGATCAAAGGCTCTCCATGGCTAACCGGAAAATATGTGAGATGCTGGGTTATACGACGGAAGAAATTTTGAAGCTGGGAGTGTCTGATATTCATCCCGAAGAATCCCTCCCGCACGTCATCCGTCACTTTGAAATGCTGCGGAGAAAAGAAATATTAACCGCGCGGAATATTCCGGTCATGAGAAAAGACAAGACGGTATTTTTCGCCGATATCAGCTCTTCTCCGCTTATTTTCGACGGGGAAGAATGTCTGGTCGGGATGTTCAGAGATGTCACCGAGCGCAAGCTGGCGGAGGAGCAAATCCATCAGCTCAACTTCGAACTGGAGCAGAAGGTTCAGGAGCGAACGGCTGAACTGAAACAAACCATCGCCCAGCTTGAAGAAACCAATAAGGTCTTTGTGGGCAGGGAACTGAAAATGGCCGAACTCAAAAAGCGGATTGCGGAGCTGGAGACAACGAAAGACGTATCTCGTGGTTCGTGAAACGATAAGGACGTAGCTCGCTTACCACCCGCAGGGTGGTATCACGTCGTTCGTATCTCGTAAAAAACGAACAATGCTCGCGTCACCCGCGTGGGGCCTCACGAACTACGAACGACGAATGACGAAACACGAGAAGGGAATTCTCCATGGGTTTTCAACAAAGAAGAAATCGCCCGGGGCTTGCAGCCGTTGTGCTGCTGTTGCTCTTCATCGGGTTTGCGGGCATTGCCCCTGCAGCACGGGCGGACCAGGGTAATACGGCTCCTGCGGCTTCGCCTGCCTTTCTTCAAAAATTGACGGCGGACGAACGCGCCTGGCTTGCCGCTCATCCCGTTATCCGGGTGGTTCAGGACCCGGGATGGCCGCCGGTGGAGTTTGCCGATGAAAAAGGAGAGTTTGTCGGTATGGCCGGGGATTATCTGGCGCTCATCGAAGAAATGCTGAATATGAAATTTGAGCGCATCCGGGGCCTTACCTGGCAGGAAGCCTATGCCCGGCTGAAACGTGGAGATATTGATATGACCACGTCCGTGGCCGTGACGCCTGAACGGGAAAAGTTCTGGGCATTTACCCGGCCTTACATGAAAATCCCGATTGTCATTGTCGCCCATGCGGATGTCACGTACCTGGACGGCATGCATGAACTGGAGGGAAAAAAGGTCGCCGTGGTTGATGGCTATGCGGTTACGGACTGGATTCCGAGGGATTTTCCCACCGTTCAACTCGTCCGGGTTAAGACCGTCGAGGAAGGCCTGAAAGCGCTGCAGCGCGGCGATGTTTTTGCCTACATCGATAATATGCTGGTGGTTGGTTATTACATGGCGAAACTGAAAATGGCGAACCTCAAAATCGCCGGAGAGACTCCCTATGTTAATGCCCAATCCATGGCTGTACGCCTTGACTGGGCGCCACTGGCGGGAATCCTGCAAAAGGCACTCGATTCCATTTCTCAAACCCAGCGTAACGATATCTACCGGAAATGGCTGCCCATCCGTTACGAGCATGGCTTCGACTATACCCTGCTTTGGTATGCGCTGGCCGTATTTGCCATAATTCTGCTGGGAATGGGCGCCTGGAACTGGAAGCTTTTCCGGGAAATTGCCTTCCGGAAGAAAGCCGAAGCCGCCCTGCGCCGGAGTGAAGAGAAATTCAGGCTGGTCTTCGAAGCGGCCAGTGTCGGAAAATCGATTACACTTCCGACGGGTGAAATAAATGTCAACAAAGCTTACTGCGATATGCTGGGCTATGCCGAAGACGAGATGAGAAACATGAAATGGCAGGACGTTACGCCGCCGGAAGATATTGACGCCATACAAAGCCATTTGAATTTGCTGCTGAACGGCGAGCAGGACTCCATCCGTTTTATCAAGCGCTATCTCCATAAAAACGGATCATACATCTGGGCGGATATCAGCGTGGCCATTCAGCGCGACCGGCAGCGTGAACCTCTCTTTTTCATAACCACCATCGTGGACATCAGTGAACGCATTAAAGCTGAAGAAAATATGCGTCTGGCCTATGATCGCGTCCGGCGGTTCATGGACTCCAATATCGTCGGGATGATTATTGCCGAGGCCTCCGGAAAGGTTCTGGAAGCCAATGATTACTACTTGAACCTGATCGGATTTGCGCGTCGGGATTTTGAATCCGGCAAAGTGGATTGGCGCGCCATCACACCGCCCGAATGGCTGCAAGCCGATGAGAAAGCTATCGCAGCGCTCGGCAAACTGGAAGCCGGCACATCCTATGAGAAGGAATATATCCGGCCCGATGGAACCCGTGTTCCGATCTTAATCACGCTCACGAGGCTGCCGGGCCCGGATGAACAGATTGCCGCTTTCATACTGGACATCACCGACCGCAAGCTCAAAGAGCAGGAGTTGCTGGAGAAAGAAGTCCAATACCGCAATCTGGCCAACGCCGGTCTGGCGCTGATCTGGACAG
>PHAT01000010.1:93456-108715 GCA_002840435.1 Deltaproteobacteria bacterium HGW-Deltaproteobacteria-6 | reverse complement strand
TACGATCAGGCATCCCAGTTGAAAATACGGGAAATTCGCCGCTCCCGCCGCCGCGTATTCCGCAAAACCGAATGTTGCTGTTAAAAGTACTACTGCCGCCGCCGCTACGATGGTTCCTAATGTCTTTTTCATGATCTGTTGCCTCCTGTGTTTGTTTCGGGTTTGTACCCGTTGTATGCAATTGCCTTTATACTAATGAAAAGACCGTGCCATCTTTTAACGGCACACGAAAGATAATTGTAAACACATGATGCTCATCATTATTTAACGATTATTCCACTGTCTGCCCCACGCCATAAATCATTTATTTCCATCTTTCTTTCAATGAAATGTTCAATCGGCTTGAACGATATGTAGAAAAGTATTATTCCTTTACCTGGAGAAAAGTCTTATAAGAAAAATTATCAATAACGAGGCTGGCATAATGAAGGGCAGCAATTTAACCAACGGGAGTAGCAGGCAAATGAGCCGAAGAAAATTTTGTTCTATTCTGGCAGGGTCGCTGATCGGTTCCGGATTGCTTCCGCCGCTTTTACAGGCGAGGCTTCTTGAAACAAAACCTGAAGAGGATCTTTTTTCATTCATGGATCGCACGCTGGGCAAATTTGACCGCACAACCTATCAGCAGCTCGTCGGAGCGGCCAATGCTTTCAAGGAGGGAGATCTGATTCTCGGCGTCTCCGCAGCCGACGAAGCCACGCGGTTAAAAGCACGCAGACTTTTATCCAATACCCATCTCGGCGATATTCTGAAACACCCGTTGTTCGAAGACCGCTTATATGCCACCCTGCTCGAAAATCTTTCTCCCGATGCGGTAAAAAAAACCAGCCAAATGACGATCGGCGAACTCAGACAGTTCCTGCTTACCCAAGACGAATCAGACATTCAGCCGATCCTTGACGGCTTGTGCAGCGATGTCATCGGGTGCGTGGTCAAGATCCTGTCCAATGAAGAATTGATCACCGTCGGACGTAAAATATTTCATCCGCTTGCCGGCACAAACATCGGCGCCAAAGGATATATGGGAGCCCGTATTCAGCCCAATTCCCCGACGGACCATCCCGATGACGTGATCTGGCAGATCTTTTCCGGATGGTCTTACGCGACAGGCGACGTTGTCCTGGGCGTCAATCCCGCAAGCAGCGCACCTGAATCCGTTGCGGTTCTTGAAACAGCACTCTCTGACCTTCGCCGCGCATTTCAAGTTGAAGACATCATTCCCCACAGTGTCCTGGCCCATATCGATCTTCAGGCAGACGTGGAAAAACTACAGCCGGGCACCACAGGCGTCTGGTTTCAAAGTCTTGCCGGCAGTGACAAAGCAAACGCCACATTTGATATTACTCTGGAAAAGATGCTGAAATACACGTCACAAAGAACGGGGCAATACGGATTTTATTTTGAAACCGGCCAGGGTGCTGATTTTACCAACGGCAGCGGCCAGGGCACCGACATGGTCATCCATGAATCACGAAAATATGGTTTTGCCCGCCTGCTGAAAATCAAGATCGCTCAAAACCAGCAAAAAGCCGGCCGCTGCCCTGCCCCATGGGTGCATGTCAATGATGTCGCCGGCTTTATCGGACCGGAAGTCTTCCGAACCCGCGAACAGCTTGTGCGCTGCTGTCTTGAGGATATCGTAATGGGCAAGCTCCACGGCCTTACCATTGGCCTGGATATCTGCTCAACTCTGCATATGGATGTCACACTGGATGATCTGGACTGGTGCCAGGATCAGATTATGCCGGCCAATCCGGCTTACCTGATGGCTTTGCCCACTAAAAATGATCCCATGCTGGGGTATCTGACAACTGCCTTTCAGGATCATGTGCGCCTTCGCGAGAAATTCGGATACAAGGTTAATGATGCAATGTGGAAATTCTTCCAGCGGATAGGCGTCATCAACGCCAAGGGTGAACCTGCTTCGCATTTCGGACAGCCTCTCCGCGTGTGGTATCAATACAGACGCCTGATGGGTGATAAGCGCTCCCGCGCTGATATCAACCGGGAAGGAAAACAAAAAATGAAGGACGTCCGGAAGCGCGGTGTTTATCTGGCGGAAGGATTTGACCGCAAAACATGGAAAATGTCAGCCGGGCTTGATCGGGAAATTCGTGCTCTTTATGCGGACGCCAAAAAAGCCATCTGGACGGAACTTGATCCTTCCTTTATCGCCGCAATACCCAATATGGTGCCCCTGAAAACCCGTTCACAGGATCGGGCCGATTATATTCTGCATCCGCAGACCGGAGAAGAACTGGATGATGCCTCCTTGCAGCAACTGAAAGCGTTAAAAGCAAAAAGAGGCGAAGCCGGTCAGGTGCAGATCATTGTATCCGACGGCCTGAACGCCAATGCCATCATGGATAAGGGCCATTTGGCCCCGTATCTTTCGGCCCTGGAAAAATATTTGCGGAAGAAAACCTTGACGCCGGCCCCTGAAATTCTGGTCATTAAAAGCGGCCGGGTTCGCGCAGGATACCGTATTGGGGAAGTCCTGTTCGGAGAATTGCCGGATACTCGGGAACACAGAGCAATCATTCACATCATCGGCGAACGCCCCGGAACCATGCATCACACTTTTTCCGCTTATATTTCCGCTCCGAGCGCCGGCATCTGGAAAAAGGCCGGCATCGATCACAATATCACCCGGGTGGTTTCCGGAATTGCCGACACAGCTTTAAAACCGGAAATTGCCGCGGAAGAAACGGTGAAAATCATCAATCACCTGTGGAAGGAATAAAATTAAGCAGACATATCATGTGACGGGCCGCTGATGCAGAGCCCCGCGGATCATGCCTTAGCGCATCGCATGTATTCATGCTGCAAGCTTGCTCAGCGCGGGGCAAGCGTCGCGATCAGGTCATTGGCAACTTGAGCCATAGCCGCAGCGGCAGCAAAGTCGAATTTGTTGATGGCGATGAAAACCGCCACTCCGCGTGCTGGTGCAAAGGCAATATAGCTGAAGGTGCCCTGTAATCCTCCGGCTTTTTGCAGGATGAAAGGACGGTCGCCCTTCGGCATCATAGCCACCCAGCCAAGCCCCATCGCATCCATGCGGCCGGACTCGTCCATCCCCGAAACGGTTTCCAGTCCATCGCGCATCAAATAAACCGCATGATCGATCATTCGCACTTCCGCGCCGTTCTGACTGAAGCGGTCGAGATGCCATTGCATCCATTTCATCAGGTCGTTCGGCGTGGAGTAGAGGCCGCCCGCGCCGCCTGTGACGTGACCGATGGCAATATCCGACATCACTTCCCCATCAAAACCGTGGCCCTGCATAAATCTTTTCCTTTGCTCTTCGGACAGCGCAAACACCGTATCCTTCATGTTGAGCGGACTGGTGATGTGTTGATGAATAAGCGCTGGAAAAGGCTTGTTTGCCGCCGCAGACAAGCTCAGAGCAAGCAGATCGAAGCCGTAATTCGAATAATGCACGGATTTCCCCGGCTTGAAAATCAAAGAATTACGTCCCAGCCAGCCGGTCAGATCCTGAACGGTGATGTGAGGATTGATGCCTTTTTCCGCGGCATGTTTAAGAGGGACTTCCCGCGGCAGACCGGCGGCATGAGTAACAAGGTCAATCAGCCGCATATGTCCGACGTCGGCCTTCGTATTGGTTGCAAGTCCCGGCCAGGTCTTCGTGACCGGCTGAGTCAGTTCTAAAGAATTTGCAGCAACAAGATGAGCCAGTAATTCGCCGGTAAATGCCTTGGTGATGGAGCCGATTCGCATTACCGTATCACCATCAGGTTCCTTGCTGCCTTTCCCGGCCCGTTCGCCAAAGCCGCGGATCGATATCTCCCCGTTGCGCACCACGCCGATGACGACGGCAGGCACTTTCTGCTCGAGATAAAAGACCCCTCCGCTGAATTCGACCATTTCGTCAAGAAAGGGGTCAGCCTGTGCGGTTTCTATACCGACCCGGGTGAAGGCAGCCAACATCACTATCGTTATGGTCACATACCGGATGTTGAGACAGGCACGGCAAAAACAGATCAATGTTTTCATTATGTTCTCCAGGGAGAGTATTTTGGCGCCGGCAAATACAATAGCAACGCCCGACAATTAATACGCATGTTTGGCATTAAGCGCTTTCCGGGACGATTTTACGCTTTTTAAATTATAATAAAAAGAGAAAAATGTCCTCCAGGTACGAAACGAAGTTTTCTATATTTTTGCCAAATGAACATTATTTGAGCAGGACTGCTTCATTGTTCATCTGGGCGATGCTTTCTTAAACTTGGCATGGATAATGCTGATTCACTAAATAGTCATAAAAAAGATTAGTGCATGGGCAATAATTTTCTTTTTTTATGCTGCTGACAGGAAAAAAATACCGATGTCTGGAAAATTTGTCCGGTATCGCAAACGTATATCGTATTTTCAGCTGATAAGAAGGGCCGTAAGTATATTTATACGATAATAAAAAACTTTGAGGGCGCAAAAATGAAAGAGACAATGGAATCAAGAAGAATTCTGGTTAATTATTATAAAGCCGCAAAGGAGTCCTTCATGGACAAGATGAAATCGGAAGACGATGAACGGTCAAATCTGAAATTTAAAATTGCCGCTTTTGTCATTTATGAATTATCTCACTCCGCCCCTCCCTGGTTTAAAGACCATTTTTTATCAAACATGGCCAAGGATGACGGCATTGCAGAAACAATTAATGAAAATATCTTAAACGCGGAAAATGCATTTTATGATGTGATTGCCGATTATTTGATAAAGATGGAATCGGAAATTGACTATGTCAAAAAAATATTGGCTCCCTTTCCGGAAGAATGGGATAAAAAAGAATTCTGGAAGCCAATTGTTTTTGACGCCTTTCTGATCGTGGGAATCTATTTCACGCCGTTAATGGAATCTCGTTTAAAGCATGCCGATAATGGAATGATGGAAAAACAAGCGGAAAGAAATGTCAGTTCCCGAT
This sequence comes from Deltaproteobacteria bacterium HGW-Deltaproteobacteria-6, assembly GCA_002840435.1. Lineage (NCBI taxonomy): Bacteria > Deltaproteobacteria > Deltaproteobacteria bacterium HGW-Deltaproteobacteria-6. The sequence continues at coordinate 103,776 of PHAT01000010.1, read as the reverse complement.
ACTTGTATCACACGCTGATACAAAGTCAGTCATTGTCTTAGCGGAAATAAGCCGCCACAGAAGGATTCTCCTGTGTGAGAAAAGAATCCTTATCGTAAATATCAAAAAGCACAGCAACAGGTGCTACCGGCATTTTTTCGCCAGTTTTAAATTATTAAAATTACCGTTCATGTCACTCATCAGGGGTTTTTCAAACGATGCCGCAGATGGGGTCTTCATCCCCGCCGGCATGACGGAGATGAAGACCGGAATCAGACACCTGGTCCTTATAAAAACCATGACATGCGATCACATCTTAAATTATTCAGGACGGTTCTTTCTTTCCTTTGTTCACTTCCTCTTCAAGAAGCACACGACGCAGAACCTTTCCCACGCCGCTCATGGGCAATTCATCCCGGAAGACGATTGCCTGAGGAACTTTATAAGAGGAAATACCCGCTTTTGCCCATTTGATGATTTCCTCGGAACTGATCTTATCCTTGAATGCCGGTTTTAGAATGATGAAGGCCTTGATCACCTCTCCCTTCTTATCGTCGGGGGCACCGATGACGGCCACCTTGTCCACGGCTTCGTGCTGGAGGAGGAAGGTCTCCACCTCTTCCGGAAAGACACTGAAGCCTGAGACTTTGATCATTTCTTTCTTTCTTCCCAGAAAGAAGAGGTAGCCATCCTGATCGAACTTGCCCATGTCTCCCGTATAGACCCAACCGTCGATAAGCGTATTGGCCGTTTCTTCCGGCTTGTTCCAATATCCTTGGAAAACGCCGGGGTTCTTCAGCACAATTTCTCCGACCTCCCCGACAGGCACCTCCTTTGACTTATCCTCCCAGGAGACGATCCTGATCTCCTGCCCCGGAATGGGAATGCCCTGGCAACCCGCTTCGTATTTAGGCTTGTGAAGGGGCATGAAAGAGTCGAATGTATGAGTCTCCGTCAGGCCATAGGCGGCTTCCGCCAGCAGACACCCGCCCGTGTCCGCCTTCCAGAGTTTGACGATCTCATCGGTCAGCTGGATGCCGAAGCTGGTTGTGAGGCAAAGCTTAAGGGAAGACAGATCGTATTTCTTCCGGTCCGGATGATTCATGATGGCGATATTCATGGGCACGGCGGCCTGAAAAAACTGGACTTGATAACGCTCAATGGCCTGCATGGCCGCAACGGGATCGAACATGACCATCAGGATCTGCGTGGAACCCTGGGCAATCATGACATCCACGGCGCCGAGCATCCCGGCGATGTGGAAGGTCGGCAGGATCGCCAAACAGGTGTTGTGGCCTCCCGTTTGCCCCACGAATGCCATGTTGGCGTCGAGCAGATTAACCAGAGTTGCCACTTTGAAGAGCTTGTTGCCATGGGTCAGTATCGCACCCTTGGGAACGCCCGTTGTCCCTCCCGTAAACTGGAGCTGGACGACATCGTCAAGGCCGACATCAACCTGGACCGGTTCGGCAGGATACCGCAAAAAGATGTCCATGAATTCGGTCGTATCCGGATAGGTCATTTTGGGGAATTTCATCGTGGGAATCAGATTCATGGTCGGTTCGGCAGGCAGAAAATCATGCATACTGGTAATCACAATGGTTTTTATCCCGCATTCCTTACAGGAACTGGCGGCCACGGAATGGAGCAGATCGAGGGCCACAATCGCCTTGGCCCCGGTATCCCGCAGCTCAAACGTCAACTCCCATTCCTTGAATAAAGGACTGCAGGGGACAATGACCCCGCCCATCTTGTTGATGCCGTAATGGGCGATATGATACTGGGGACAGCTGGTCATAAAAAGAGCGATGCGATCGCCTTTTTTGAGGCCCTGATCCATCAGGAACCGGGCGAACTGATCGGACATGCGATCCAGTTCACCGAAGGTCACTTCCCTGCCGTAAAACACAATTGCCGTCCTGTCGGGAAATTCCCGGGCATTGTCCCTCAGATACTCGAAAACAGGCTTCTTGCCCCGGGAATACGAGGACTCCTGAGAGATAAAATCCGGCCAGTTTTTCATCCAAACACGCTCCATGCTTAATACCTCCTGTTAAAAGAATTATTCGGGATGCAATGATTCCCAGTTTTTCAATTCACGCGCCTTGCCACTCACCAGGCGTCCATGAATAATTGCCTGTTTTCCCTTGGCGATGCGGATGTAACGGATTTTAACCCGCGCATGATCCAGCGCCGCGTATCGGCAGGGTCGATGACGGCGTCGATCTCCATATAGGATGCCATATTGATGGCCTTTCCCATGGCATAGAACTGATCCACCATCTCCTTAAAGGCCTTATCGCGTTCGACTTCATTTTTGATGGCCTCCAACTCTTTCTTGAAGGCGACCCGAACAGCGCCCTCGAGGCCCATGCCGCCGAACTCTCCTGAAGGCCATGCCGCCGTAAAAAATGCGTCATGAAAACTTCCGGCTGACATGGCCATGGCGCCAAGACCGTAACCCTTGCGCAGGACGACTGTGAAGAAAGGAACGGTGACATTCGCCCCCACGATAAACATCCGGCAGACGTGGCGGACCTGAGCTCTTTCCTCCACTTCAGGTCCGACCATAAACCCCGGCGTGTCGCACAGCGAGAGGATCGGCAGGCCGTGGATGTTGCACAGCTGCATGAAGCGTGCGGCCTTGTCGGCGCCTTCCGCTTCAATCGCCCCGCTCATATGGGCGGGGTCATTGGCAATCACCCCGAAGGGCCGGCCTTCAATCCGGATCAGGGCTGTAATCATGCCCAACCCGAAATGGCGGCGTAATTCAAGGACCGACCCCGTATCCGCCAGGGCTTCAATCACCTTGCGCACGTCATAGACACGGAGCCGGTTCTCCGGGATCAGCCTGCGGAGATGGCGCTGATCCGCTGCCTCCCAGGAGTCCGTGATGCCCTGAAAATAGGAAAGATATTGCTTGGCTGCCGCGACGGCCGACACTTCATCGGCCACGGCCAGATCGACGACGCCGTTTTTGGTTTGAATGTCGATGGGACCGATATCCTCCGGTTTGAAGACACCCAGGCCGCCGCCTTCGATCATGGCGGGACCGCCCATGCCGATATTGGAATGTTCGGTCGCAATAATCACATCGCAGCAACCCAGAAGCGCGGCATTACCGGCGAAACACGATCCTTCAACAATGCCGACGAGGGGTACTTTACCGCTCAGAGCAGCGAAGCGGCTGAATGTCGTCAGATCAAGGCCGGAAACAATGTCGATATCCGTATCGCCCGGCCGCCCGCCGCCGCCTTCGGCGAAGAGGACCAGGGGCAGCTTCCACTTGCTGGCTACGTGCAGAACGCGATCCATCTTTTTGTGGTTCATGAGGCCCTGCGTCCCGGCCAGAACGGTAAAATCGTAAGCCATGACCATGCAGCTGGATTTTTCGTCGCTGAACAGGGTCCCGTTGACGGCGCCAACCCCTGTAATCAAGCCGTCCGCAGGTGTTTTCCGGATGAGATCGTCCATGGGGCGGCGACGGCGCTGGGCGGCAACAATGAGAGCGCCATATTCGATGAACGTGCCGGGATCACAAAGGTCCTCGACATTTTCCCGGGCCGTCCGCCGGTTTTTCTTCCGCCTGCGGGCGACAGCATCGGGTCTGTTTTCATCGCGGGTGAAGGCGTGGCGTTCCATGACCTCCGCAAGATCCGGCCGGACGGCGTCCAGATTGACCACATCATCGGCCACCCTGGCGTTTTCGGCCACCTCGGCCTCTTCGATCAAAAAGAGCAATGCCCCTTTGCGAAGCGTGTCACCAACGGCAACACAGATATCCTGAATGTATCCGCAGCGGTCCGCTGTGATGATGTGCTCCATTTTCATGGCTTCCATCACGGCCAGCTTCTGGCCGACCGTCACGGCGGCACCCTTTACGACATCAATATCCACGATCCGGCCTTGCATGCTTGTCTTAACGGCGGCTAAGCCGGGGGGGATGATGTCCACACGATCCACGGCAGCTGAGACGGCCGCCGCCTCAAAATGACAAAGCCGGTGAGCGTCTGATACTGCCGCCAAAGCCGCGGCATTTTCCTCGATAAATCGGGTATGAAAATCGTTCCGAATGACCTCGGGACGGCACAGGAGGTTTTGCAGGAAAGGAATATTCGTTGCAACAGCGCCAATCCTGAATTCGCCCAGGGCACGGTAGGCCTTCTTTACGGCATCCTCATAGCGAGGCGACGACGAATGAACGATGAGTTTTGCCAGCAGTGAGTCAAAGGCCGGATTGACAGTATAGCCGCTGTAGCCATAACCGTCGACGCGGATATCTTTACCGGAAGGCACCTCATAGGTGCTAAGCACACCGCCGTCCGGCATGACATCCCCATTGCCGTCCATCGTCTCCATGTTAATCCGCAATTGCACGGCATAACCCCGGGGGCGGGTTGACTCTTCCGTCAGGCCAAGATCGGCCAGGGTTTTTCCGGAGGCGATTTCGATCTGAGTTTTCACCAGGTCCACACCGGTCACTTCTTCGGTGATCGTATGTTCTACCTGAAGCCGTGGATTAACCTCCATGAAGGCATAGTCCCAATGGCCGGCAGCTGTTTCATCAATCAGGAACTCGAAGGTTCCGAGGCTCTGGTATTTCACCTCCCGGGACAGCCGCAAGGCAGCATCCGTCAGTTTATTGCGGAGTTCAGAAGACAAGGTCGGGCAGGGAGCGATTTCGATAAGTTTCTGGTTGCGGCGCTGCATGGTGCAATCTCGTTCGCCCAAATGAATCACCTGCCTGCCGTCGCCGACCACCTGAATCTCGATATGACGGGGACGTCGGATCAACTTCTCCACGAACAGGTTGCCGTTGCCGAACGCCGCGAAGGCCTCCGATTGACAGCGATGATAGGCTTCTTCCAGATTGCCCAGGTCATACACCGGCCGCATTCCACGCCCGCCTCCGCCGGCAATGGCCTTGACCATGACGGCTCCATCCGGTCCCAGCTCTTTGAAAAAAGATACCGCCTCCTCAAGAGTCGCAGCATCGGATGTGCCGGGAAGGAGTGGCACGCCCAAACGGCGGGCAAGAGCGCGCGCCTCAACCTTATTGCCGAAGAGACCCAGCATGTCCGGTGTCGGGCCGATAAAAATGATGCCCTCATCGGCGCAGTGTTTGGCAAAATCCATATTTTCGCTTAAAAAGCCATAGCCGGGATGGATGGCCCCACACCCTTCGGCCTTGGCTGCGGCGATGATGGCATTCCCATTGAGGTATGACGCTGCACCCATGCCATCCAGCGTCAATACCTTGTCTGCTGCTTTTGTATGCAGAGACTGGCTATCGTCGGCCGGACACACGGCCACGGTTTGCAAACCTAATTCCGCCGCCGCCCGTGCAATCCGAATCGCTATTTCTCCTCTGTTGGCAATCAGAAGCTTTTCTAGTCGCATCATTCCTCCTTCAATCCTTTGCTGCCTACCGAATTGTCCATACGGACTTCATTTAAATCCATATTGCGTCAAACGGGCTACGACTTGCAGCTTCTGTGCCTGAAGGTAAATTTTCTTATTTATATAATAATATCATCATATTATGTCGTTGTTGGCGTGCAAAAGAAATGGCCTGATATACGATATATCGTTAATACACGATATATCGTAGGTAGATGCTGAAGAAATGATCCGGCGGCTGGAGTCAGGATGTTTGGGGACCGAAGACTTATTTTATCATGAGATGCCGAGCTTTTTCATCCTTGAATAGAGCGTATTGGGGTGTATATCGAGGATCTCCGCCGCACCCCCGGGACCTGCGATTTTGCCACCTGTCTTTTCCAGTGCGCGGAGGATATGGTTTTTTTCATTGTCCTTCAGACTTAAATGATTGGTTTCGACGGTTGCGGCAAGGGGATGATAGCCCAGGTCGGGTAGTTTGTAGACAGGTCCGTTACTCAGGATGACACCGCGCTCAATCACGTTTTCCAATTCCCTTACATTACCAGGCCAGTCATAGGAAAGCAGTTTGTCCATATCATGTTGGGTGATGCTCCGGACGTCTTTGTTGAACTTGCCCGCATAAACCTCTAAAAAATATTGGGCCAGAAGGGGAATGTCTTCGGTTCTCTGCTGCAACGGCGGAACAAAGATTGGAAAAACATTCAGGCGGTAATACAGGTCCTGGCGAAAGCGGCCGCTCACGACGTCTTCGCTGAGCTCCCGGTTGGTGGCGGCAATGAGCCGGAAATCGGATCGCAGCGTTTCATGGCCGCCAACCCGCTCATATTCCTTGCTTTGGAGCACTCGGAGCAGCCGGACCTGGACCTCCATGGGAATATCTCCGATCTCATCAAGGAACAGGGTTCCGCCATTGGCCAATTCGAACCTGCCGGCATGCCGTGAAACAGCACCGGTGAAGGCTCCCTTCTCGTGACCGAAGAGTTCGCTGGTAATCAGGCTCTCCGGCAGTGCGCCGCAGTTGACCCGGATGAACGGGTGATCGCTGCGTAAGGAGCGGCGGTGAAGGGATCTGGCCACCAGTTCTTTTCCAACACCTGTTTCGCCCCAGATAAGAACGGTCGCATCGGTGGCGGCTACTTGTTCGATTTGCTTAAAAACCTTTTGAATGGCCGTACTATTTCCAACAAACTCCTCAAAGCGAATGCTTTCCAGGTATTGTTCCTTATAATACTGCTTTTCCCGCTGCTGCTGTTCGTACATCATCCGCAGGGCTTCCCATGCCTGGGCATTGTCCATGGCAATAGCCGCCTGCGCGGCAAAATAATTGAGGATTTCCAGATCGCTTTCCCTGAAGGCACTTCGGAAGAGCCGGTTGTCATGGTACAAGACCCCTGCAACCTTCCCCCGGATGATCATGGGCACACAGATGCAGGAGAGAATCTTGGAAGAGCCTTGAGAAGGAGAGGCCTGCTCCAAATGGAAATCCCTGATTTGCCCGTGGCCTGTCTTGCAAGTATCTTTGATCAACTGCATTGATTCTGTAAACCCGGACATAACGATATCGTCTGCCGTCAGATTCTTCGCTGCCCGGAGCAACACACTCGGTGATTCCCCCTCATTGAAGAGAAAAATGGCTCCCCTCTCGGCGCCGGTAATCCGGTTTACAGTCGAAATGATGCGGCGGGGAAGATCCCGGCTGTCTCTGATGGTCACTAATTCCTGGCCTAATCGTAAAATCTCGTCGAGCAGATTCTCACCTGTTTGGCCGCCTCTGATCAAAGGCTGAATGTCATCAGGGATCAGGGAATCATGATAAGCACTCAGGAGCTTGGCCCCCGCTTCCGCCCATTGCCGGGCTTTTTCCACATGGTCCAGGCGCAGAAAAGCCCTGGCCATTTCCAGATGTGATTTAGCTAATTCAATAGGGTGCCCGGATTCCTGTAAATAGCGGATGGAGCGGCGCAGAGAGGCAAGGACGTTTTGGTCGGATGCCCCCTTGAGGTTTTGCAGAAGCGCCTTGTACCGGAAGGCCACTCCCTTCATGAAAATATTCTCGCCTTCGAGAGCCGAACGAATTTCCTGTTCCAGAGAAAGTCCCGCAATGCGGGGTAATTTGCCTTCCTCCATGGCCCAGCATGCCACCATAATGGCAGAGCCGTGCCGCATGGGCATGTGAGCCCGATCTCCCAATGCGATGGCTTCTTTCAGCAACGCGACGGCTTTTTCACAATCATGAGTAAGGTAATAATATTGGCTCAATAACGCCAAACCGGCAATATGGGAATAGATATTCCGGCTTTCTTGCGACTCATTGAGCGATTCCTCGATGTACACTTTGGATTCTTCCAGCCGGTTCATCTCCAGTAGCATCTGCCCGATGGTAACGTCGGCCACTGCGGCAACATAGAGGTTGCCGATTTTTCGACATCGGACCCGGATGGCATCCAGCATGCCTAACCCTTGAGAGACCTGGCCCGAATAGGCAAAACAGGCCCCCACCGTCACCGCGGCCAGGAGGGGCAGGTTCTCCTTTGGAAAATCTTCCACGTCGGGCACAAAGGCCTCATAACTTTTGACGACATCCTGATAGCGGCCCAGCCAGTAAAGAAAAAATTGGCTGAAAATGGCGGCCGATTGCTTGATTCTGGGATCATCGATCGTCTCCGCCAGATCCCGTCCTCTGTGGTAATGTTTGATAGCCGACCGATACCTGGAACGGAGCCATTCATTTCGGGCCAGATGCATCTCCAGCAAGGCAAGAGCGCTTTTGTTACCCTGCTCGCCGGCCCGTTCCATCGCTTCACCGATGAAAGCGATGACGCGGTCGGAAACAGGATCGCCTGTTGATGCCCGTGAAAACTGAAGAACGGCCTCAATAAAAAGATGATCGGCCTCCTCTCCTTTCAGTTTCCGGAGATCTTCAATAGCCTTGTCATAATGCCGGCAGGCTTCATCGTAATTAAAGCTTTTCCGGTAGAGATTCCCGGCGGCAATAAGGAGCCGGCAACCAACCAGATCGTTGGACAAGCACAGAAGGTGCGGGGCTGCCATAGTTGCCATAGCGGATTCACCCGGCAATTCCGCAAGCAGCAGGTCTGCAATGCGCCGATGCATTAGTTTCTGCTCGTCAGGAGTCAGTTTGCTCTGCAGCCGGTTTTGCCGGGAATGATTGATAAAGCAGAAAACACCTCCGCTCTTATCAGCCAACCATTTTTTCCGGACGCCGAATTGGAGTGCGGCAAAGATCTGTGACGCCTTCCCTTGTGACAAATATTGAAGCCAATCGACGTTAAACTCCCCCTGAAAAAGAGCCGCCAAAGACAAAATACGCTGATGATACTCCTGTTCGTTCTCATGTGTATTAGGCTCGGAATTCATAAATGCCTCTGAAATTTCTGTACGTCCTTGGCCGTCCGGCAACCATCCTGAAAGCTTTGTATTGGACTGCAATGGAATCAGCCACAAACCGACTGCATTTGTCAAGGATATAAAAATGATAAGTACCGCCGACAGTTTAAAAAATTATGTTTGAATTAAAACAAGTTCAATTGACAACAAAAAACCCGCCATTTCTGGCAGGTTCTTGCTTTGTTGGATTTTTCTTGGGGCGGCGGGAATTGAACGCACATATTTTAATAATCATGTTTAATCTTTTTTTCATTTAATCAGCATTTGCTTTATTCCCACTAATATGCAATGCAATATACAAATAATTTTTTGCTTGTCTGGTAATTAATTATGCTGGAGCCGATTCGCATTCTTATTTTGGAAGACAATCCTGATGATGAGGTGTTGGCTCAATTTGAAATGCAGGAAGCCGGGATCACCTTTACTCCCGATGTGGCGATGACCGAAAAATATTTCATTCGTGAAACTCAAGAATTCTCCCCCCATCTTATCCTTTCCGACCATGACCTTCCCAATTACAATGGAGCCTTTGTGCTGTCGAAGCGGAGGAACACAGGGCACGAAAACAGGCGGAGGCGGAATTCCGCGAAGCGTATAGTGTGAATTGATGCTTCGACAAAGAAATAGTGTTCCATCTCGATTAGTACGGTTAGAAGCAAAATTGTCCGAAGATAGAAAGACTTGCAATCTGGCTGTGATTGATCTCATGAAGCGCACTCTCTTCGAGGGCAAGAGTGCAGAGAAAACCTGTTAAATTTCGAGATGAGCGATTCCTCGGTAAGTGGCTTATCTTATTTCCAGAAAATATTATGTCGAGGTTGCCGAAATTCTCACCTCTTCATTGATTCCAAAGAGGAAAGGAAAATGATTAATACGGTTCTAGACATTATTCTTGTAGAAGATAATCCCGCAGATATTGAATTAACCATGGACGCTCTGAAAGAAAATAACCTTGCCAACAGAGTCAAGGTTTTGAAGGATGGCCAGGAGGCCGTAGATTATATTTTCCGGCAGGGAGCACAAAGCGATTGCGGCATTTGCGACCACCCCACGTTGATTCTTTTGGATATTCACTTACCCAAAATTGACGGACTGGAGATTCTGAGACGAATCCGAGATGACGAGCGGACCAAGTCGATACCCGTTGTCATTCTTACATCATCCCAATTAGATCAGAATAGAATCGAAAGCTACCAACTCGGCGTGAATAGTTACATCGTGAAGCCTGTTGAATTCGATAATTTTACGAAAGTTGTCGCCCATATTGGATTTTACTGGGTGGCATTGAACAAATCTCCATTTTGATACAACTATACCTTACTGTCGAAAACTACATACCTATTTACAGTAAAAGTGCCAACGTGATACCGACCAAAGAAACTGGTAACGCTTTTTGAAGGACAAAAATACTAAGTAACCGAAATTACTTAGTTTTCTTGGTGGAGGCGGCGGGAATTGAACCCGCGTCCGAAAACCTTCCGCTGGAGCTTCTACGTGCGTAGCCTTCGTTTTAGAACCTTCACGCTGGTT
>PHAT01000010.1:0-93439 GCA_002840435.1 Deltaproteobacteria bacterium HGW-Deltaproteobacteria-6 | reverse complement strand
CTGCGATTATATGTTTCCTACCTGTTTAACGAGGCCTGTAGGAACCTCGGCACGCTTCTACAACTTCAAATGTCCCCGTCGAAACCGTTACGCCCCCTTCGTTTTGTTTGACTGTAATATAGACAGCTATTGTCCGTTTGTCAAAGGAAAGAACGATCGCGTCAGCGATATCCGCCTTCTTCATGTTTTTTCTTTTCTTTTTTCTTTTCCGCAAGCCTCATCTGTCTTCTTTCCCCTGCTTCCACATTGCGATGCCTGTCTTCCTCCGTCTCTAAAATCAACGGAGGCAGTTGTATCGGACGCTTATTGGCATCGAGCGCCACAAAAGTCAGATAGGCGGAACCGGTATGGCGTTTCTCTCCGGTAATCAGATTTTCCGTTTCCACACGGACACCGACTTCCATCGAGGTCCTTCCTACAAAATTCACGGACGCCTTTAAAATCAGAAAGTCGCCGATATACACGGGATGATGAAAGTCCATCCGGTCGATAGACGCGGTGACGACATGGGCCCGCGCATGGCGCGTGGCCGCGACGCCGCAGGCGGTGTCAATTAACTTCATGATGTCACCGCCGTGAACGTTTCCTGCCGGGTTGGCATTTTCCGGATTCATCACCTGACCCATAAACACTCTGCTTTCACTGATTTTTTTTCCTTCCATGATTAACCTCCGGAGAAATGGCTTTTTCGGCCTTATCGGCATAGCGAGCTATGCCGGAATTGTCATTCCGAAAAACATATGGGTCGAGGAATCCTTCATAGCAAAGAATTTCTCCCTTCGGTCGAAATGACATGATGTCATGGTGTCAGCCGGACATGTCTGTTGAAAAAAATTAAATCTTGATTTGTTTGGATTTAAAATCCCGGGCCAGTGTGCGGCGTTCTTCGCGGTTCTTGATATCCTCACGGCGGTCATATAACTTTTTCCCCTTGCCGATGCCGATTTCCACTTTCACTCTGCCGTTTTTGAAATAGAGTTTAAGCGGAACCAGAGCTAATCCCTTTTCCCGCGATTTGCCGTAGAGTTTTTTTATCTCCCGTTTATGCAGGAGCAGCTTACGGGGCCGCAAAGGCTCGTGGTTGGAGCGATTACCGTGATCGTAGTGACTGATGTGCATCTCGCGCAGATAAACTTCATCGTCTTTCACGACCGCATAGCTGTCCTTGAGATTCGCTTTGCCCGCACGTAGGGCCTTAACTTCTGTTCCCGATAAAACCATACCGGCTTCGTACGTATCGCCGATGTCATAATTGAGGCGCGCCGTTTTGTTGGACGCGATCAGTTTTTGTGCTGTGTTTTCTTTTGCCATAATTTAATTTTACCTTAAAAAATCAGGATTGCTATCTTTATTTTATTTTCAACTTTAAACGCAAGCACCAGGTTCTTTGAACCAAATTAAGATTCCCGATTTCCGCTTTCGAGACTGTACCGTAACGGAAAAGATGTCATTTCTCATCCCGATGCGTCGGGATGAGAAATCTTAATATCTTGAAATTTTAAAAACAAAATTTCCCGCTTCGTTCGAAAGCTCATCGCGTGAGAGAGCATATTCGCAACACCGGAAATCCAAGCCCTCAGGTCGATGTGCCAAATGCCATCGTGTTATTTTTTCGGCCAGGCCGGCAAATAATCCGGTTTCACGTGGCTCATGGCTTTGAAAATATTGTGGCGAATGTCAGGATTATCAAGCTGCAGATCGTTTAAAAGCTTTTTTACAAAAATCCTTTTGGATTTTTCACTGCTCGGGCAGGCGTTTTTGACCGTAGGAAACTGACGCTCGCGGCTGTATTTTTTAACCAGATCCTCACGCAAATATGACAAAGGCCGTATGATATGGAGTTTGCCGCCAAAGATGCTTTGATTGGGCATCATGGTGCTGATTTCCCTGCCGTAAAACATATTGATCAGCAGCGTTTCGATAATGTCGTCGCGATGGTGGGCAAAAGCAATCTTGTTGCAGCCTTCTTGCTCCGCGATTTCAAAAATTCTTTTCCGCCGCAGACGCGAACATAAAAAACAGGGGTTTTTCCTGTTGAAATCCGAATGCGAAAGCACTCCGATGTCCGTCTTTTCCATCACATTGGGGTATTGATGTTCCTGAAAATATTTTTCCAACTCCTGGTAGGCAATATAGTCCGGATCAAAACCCATATCTATGTTGACGGCGATGAAGGAAAATCGCGGCACAAAAATCATCTGCGAATCAAGTAAATCCAGGAGCGCGTAGCTGTCCGCACCGCCTGAAACACCGATCAGCACACGATCTCCTTCTTCAATCATGGAATAATCCAGCACCGCCTTTTCCATCCATTTTTTCAGATGAAGAAACAATTTGGTATTTTTATCTTTTTTGACAATGTCCGTCTGCAAACATGGCTCCTTATGGTTAAAAACCGGTTTCTTTCTATCCGACTTGTTGAAAGTAATCAAGCAGGTTTGAATCCCGCCGCAAGAGCATCCCGGAAAATTATCACAGCGGTAAGCGATCGCGGCATTTTAATAATACTCTTCCACCCGGATGGATGGTTCACTGTAATTCGTCGTGGAGATTCTCAATATCGCCTTGAAATCAAGCTGTCTCTCTGTTATAGGTTGTGGCAAAGCAAAAAAGGAGGTTTTTATATGCCAGAAATCATTAATATTCATGCCAGGGAAATACTGGATTCCCGCGGAAATCCTACCGTCGAAGCGGAAGTGACCACGATATCAGGATTCACAACACGGGCAGCCGTGCCTTCAGGCGCTTCCACCGGCGAGCATGAAATGCTGGAATTACGTGACGGCAACAAAAAAAGATACAACGGAAAAGGCGTTGAAACTGCCGTTAAAAACATTCTTCACAAAATCGGACCTGAAATTATCGGCATGGATTGCCGCAGACAGCGCGATATCGACTTTGCCATGATCGAACTTGATGGTACCGCCAACAAGGGAAAACTCGGCGCCAACGCCATCCTGGCCGTATCCATGGCCTGTGCCAAGGCGGGTGCGGAAATATCCGGTCTGCCGCTCTACCGTTACCTGGGGGGCGTAAACGCCAATGTTCTGCCGGTGCCCATGTGCAACATTCTTAACGGCGGCCAGCATGCCGATAATAACGTGGATATTCAGGAATTCATGATCATGCCGGTAGGCGCTCCCAATTTCAAAGAAGGCATCCGCATGAGCGCTGAAGTTTTCCATGCCTTGAAAGCCGTACTGAAAGGCAAAGGCTACAATACGAGCGTAGGCGACGAAGGCGGCTTCGCCCCGAATCTGAAATCCAACGAAGAGGCTCTGACATGCATCATGACGGCCATTGAAAAAGCCGGCTATAAGCCCGGCAAAGACATTATGATTGCTCTGGATTCTGCAGCCAGTTCTTTCTATGAAAAAGGCAAATACATTCTGGCGGCGGAAGCCAAACCCCAGAAGTCCGCTGAAGATATGGTAAAGTTCTATGCCGATCTGGTATCTAAATATCCGATTATCTCGATTGAAGACGGCCTGGCGGAAGACGACTGGGCAGGCTGGAAACTGCTTACCGATGAACTGGGAAGCAAAGTTCAGATCGTCGGAGACGACCTTTTTGTCACCAACGTCAAACGTCTGGAAAAAGGCATCGAACTGAGCATTGCCAACTCCATCCTGATTAAGCTCAATCAGATCGGTTCGCTGACTGAAACCCTGGAAACGATGAGCCGCGCGAAAGAATCCAACTATACCTGTGTCGTCTCGCACCGCTCGGGCGAGACGGAAGACACCTTTATGGCGGATATCGCCGTTGCCACCAACTGCGGCCAGATCAAGAGCGGATCCCTTTCCCGCACAGACAGGCTGGCCAAATACAACCAGCTGATGCGCATTGAAGAAGAACTGGGTGATGCGGCCTGCTATCGCGCAAAAGACGCGTTCTACAGCATTAAGAAACCAGCTAAATCCGGAAAGAAAAAATAGTCGAACATCAGATTATAAAAAAGGCCATGTCCCTGCGATAAGGACATCGCCTTTTTTATAAGTCCCGCCGGTGTTTCAATCCGGGTGATGGGAAAGTTCATTCGCATGGTCGATATAACGAGATTTTACCGGCTATACAGCACTAGAGAAACTTAAACAGGCGGCGCCGCACCACTTCCAGTTGCGCACGATTATCAGTCAGCGTGTAGGTTAGTACGGTTTTGCCGCCTTTTTCTTCTCCGGCTGACGATACAATCAGTTCGGCATCTTCCAAAAATTTAATGGCATTTTGATAGTTGACCTGGGAAAGGGCTTCGGCGCGCAGGATTTCTCCCTTGCGGAACATCCGGTCGCCCAGAGGCCTGATCTTGGCCAGCCATTCTTTTTGCGTCAGAGGTTTTTTCTTGAGATAAACCATACCACGAATGACAATCCAGCAGGATTCAAGATAGTTATGAATGAGCCCGGCAAAAGGCTTGAGCTTGGCGCCGCCCTTGCTTTTGACTTCGATCCAGACCTCGCCCTCACGCTCGGCTGTGACGATCAAGGATCTCGTATGCAGATAAGCCAGGACATCATTCACTTCATCCACGTCATCCCGGGTTTCGTCAAAAATAAATTCATTCCATAAGAGCCATTTCAGAAACTTATAGTCTCCCATAATCTTGGCTAAGGACATGGCATCTTCAGGATTTTTCACCATGGACGTTGCCACAAAACAAATGGGTGTGAAGAAATGTAAAATATTATTTTTGTAGTACTCCAAATTCAGCCTTTTAGCATCCGCGAGAGAATAAACAACCTCCTGCATTTCCTCTTCTTCTTCATCAGCTTCAATTTTGGAAATGATATCGGTCGAATTAAAGATGTTCAAAGCGTCGTCAATTGCCTTTTCCCGATGCGCAAACGTCGCGGCAAATTTAACCTGCCTAGTGGACAAATACTCATAGAACTCGTTTAGAATGTTGCTCAACTCATCGTAAGAGATTCCCCGCCGGTCATGACTCAAAAGACCGGATGCCACCATTGAAAACGGCGTAACGACTGAAACCTTGTTAATTTCCAGAACGGTTTCATACCCGATTTTCCGGTAGAGGCTCTGCCGCTCGTCCAGCGTCATCTGATCCATGGGCTTATCCTGCGCCGCCAGATAGTCTTTCATGATGATCGGCTCGCCGATGTTGATGTAAACCCGGCCGTATCGCTTGCGCAGGATTTTGGTGTTTTTGATTATTTCAACGGTGTTTTCCTGAACCTTGGGCGCCCCGGACAGTTCCTGGAGATAGGAACGTTCTTCAATGACCCGGTCATATCCGATATAGACGGGGACACAAGCCAGATTCTCGCAATATTTGTCCTGGTAGGCCTGAATAATCATGGACAAGAGTCCGTATTTGGGCATGACCATCTTTCCGGTGCGGCTTCTGCCGCCTTCGATGAAAAATTCCAGGGGAAGGCCCTCGTGCAGAAGTGTGGCCATATACTTGGAAAAGACTTCTCCATAGAGGTCGTTGCCGCGGAAACTGCGTCTCAGGAAAAATGCGCCGGAATGCCGGAAAATGTAACCTAAAGGGAAAAAAGAAAGATTGTTGCCCGCCGCAATGAACGGCATCTGAATATTATTTTTGAAAAAGACGTAAGACAGCAGCAGATAATCAAAATGACTGCGGTGACAGGAAATGATGACAAAAGGCATTTTCTTGGACAAATTGCGAATTTTGGCCAGCCCCTCGGAGTCAACGGACAAACCGTCATAAACAGTATTCCATATCCAGGTAAGGACTTTCACCCAGATTTCAATGAACATTTCCTGGTAATCAGCGGCAATTTCATAAAGATAACGGCGGGCTTCTTTTGCGATGCTTGCCCTGTCTCTTTTTGTCTTCTGCGCGTAATCATCCATAAAACGGTTCAGGTTTGGATCATGCATCACCATGCCGATATGTTCCTCGCAGGATTTCAAGGCAGGTCCGACAATCGCTGTTTTCTCTTCTTCAATCCGGTCAATCAGTTCTCCGCGCAATGACAGGATCATTTCGTCTTCGGTAATGTTTCGGTTAACGGATAAATAATCGGTCAGGTTGATCGGCTTTACGGGAACCACAAAGGCTTGCCGGGAATAGCGTATAAACGTAATCAACCGTCGAATCGTGCCGATATGCTCTGTCTGTCCGAACAGGATGTTAATCAGGCTTTCGTCTTCCTTTTCCCGGCGGCGACCGTAAGCCACAAGGACGGGCACGATAAATATGGGAAAGGGTACGTTGTTTTGAAGATTGATCAGAGTGGCCAGGGCATCCTGAGCGGACGCACTGTCAATAAACTCCGACTCACCTAAATGGATGATGATGCTTTCTTTACCGGCAACTTTTCTTGCCAGAAAATCCAGTTTGCCCTGACGGATGACCTGATTTTTACGGAAGCGGCGCAAAAAGGATGACCAGAAAAACTTCATCATCTTGGACAGAGGCTGCCAGAAGGACATGTTCATGCCATGACAGTACACCGGCCTGGGCAGATCCTTACGGCCGGCCAGTTCGGCAATGATCAGGCTGTTGAGCTTGCTTCTTTGCTTAATGGCGTAAATGATAACGCCCTGACCGGCAAGCTCCTGGAGAGTCTTGACATCCTCATCGGAAATGGAAACACGTGAAAGATATGTTTCAGCCGGTCGAAAAAGCCAGAAATTCTGTCTGTCATAAATACAGCCGGCGTAATATTCATCTTCATGATGATCGGCAACTGCTGACCCTTTTTCACTCATAATTAATCCGGTTTCTTCCTGTGGAGTTATCTGCAAAAAATCGTCTGAAGCTTATGTTTCTTTCTTTTGAAATTCATCCGGAAAACGATCGCTCATATAATCCTGAACATAAGCCCGCACATCACCCGCGTTGTTATAAGTCATGGCCTGCTTCAGGAGTTTCCTGGCTTCCGCCAGCGTAGACTGTTGTACAATTCTTTTAATGCGGGGAATCGCCAGATGATTCATGCTTAATTCATCCAGCTGCATGCCTAAAAGGATCAGACAGCAAAGAGGATCGCCCGCCATCTCTCCGCACATGGCCACGCGAATTTTTGCTTCATGAGCCTGATCCGCGATTCTCTTGATCAACCTCAAAACAGCGGGATGCAGAGGTTCGTAAAGATAGGTGACCCTTTCGTTGGAACGGTCGATCGCCAGGGAATACTGAATTAAATCGTTGGTGCCAATGCTGAAGTAATCCACTTCCTGCGCCAGCTGATCAGCAATGATGGCGGCAGCGGGCACTTCAATCATCGCCCCGATTTCCATCCGGTCGGCAATCGGCACGCCCTGGGACAAAAGCTCCTGACGGGTTTCATCCAGCAAACGTTTTGCTTCGCGGATTTCTTCGATGCAGGAAATCATCGGAAACAGAATTTTAACCTTGCCCAGAGCGCTCACGCGCCAGATGGCGCGAAGCTGTGTTTTGAAAAGATCGACCTCTTTGAGACAAAAACGTATTGCTCTTAATCCCATCTGCGGGTTGAGTTCTTTAGCCTGCTTCTGGTAGTTGGGGAATTTATCACCGCCCAGATCAAACGTGCGGATGGTTGACCACGCCAGATTTTTCTCAGTCACCACCTGACGATAATTATTAAAATGGTCTTCTTCGGTCGGCAAATCATCCCGGTAGATGTACAAAAATTCCGTCCGGTAAAGCCCGATGTATTCTGCTCCGTGAGAAATCGCGGAAGGAATCTCTTCGATAAATTCTATATTGGAACCGATCTGAACATGATGACGATCCAGCGTAACGGCCGGCAGCTTCGCATATTTAAGATACTCGTCTTTGGCGTCGTCATAATGGCGCTTCTTTTCCTCATATCGTTTGAGCATGTCGGGATATGGATTGACCACCACAAGTCCCGACGTTCCATCAACGATGATATCATCCCCGGTCCGCACAAAACGGGTCACGTTGTCCAAACCGACCACAGCGGGCAATTCCATCGATCTGGCCACAATAGCGGTATGCGATGTGCGACCACCGCTGTCGGTGGCAAACCCGACGATTTTGTCCAGTTTCATCTGAGCCGTATCGGCCGGCGACAAATCGTGTGAAACGATTACGACCCCCTCCTGACCGACTTCCCAGACAATTTCATGCTTCTCACCGGACAGATTGCGCAGGATCCGCTGAACAATATACTGTACATCGCTGATGCGGCCGCTGATATAAACGTCTTCGACACCCTCGAATATCTGTTTATAATGATCCAGCGTCATACGCAACGCCCATTCGGCGTTGACACCCAAACGTCGGATATATTTGATGGTGCGATTGACAAATTTTTTGTCCGATAGGAGTAAAACATGAACATCAATAATATAAAGAGGTTCAGTTACATTTGTTTTTTTGAGGTTTTCCTGAATTTCCAAAAGCTGTTTTGAGGATTCTTTCAGAGCTTTCTTAAAACGTTCGATTTCATGCGGGATTAAATCTTCATTATTGAGTTTATAAAAGGATACCTGAGCATCGAGCGGATCAAAGCGGTAAGCTTTTCCGATCACAACACCCGGAGAAACGCCAATCCCTTTAAGAACAAATGTTTTTTTCCCTTGGTCAGCGGTCATGTTATGGTTTATTCTTCTCCAAATTTATTTTCAATCAACGCTTCAAGCTCGGCCAGAGCCCCGGCCGCGTCGGCGCCTTCGGCCGTTACTGTTATCATACTGCCCATCGGACAGGCAAGCGTCAATATTCCCAGGATGCTTTTCCCATTAACAGTTTGACCATTGCGCTCAATGAATATTTCCGCACGATATTTCTGTGCGATCCGGACAAATGACGCAGCCGCGCGCGCATGCAGTCCTAACTTATTTTTTAATTTAAATGTCTTCATTTCCAACACATTAATAATTCTTTCGCTGAAAAAATCAAAAAAAGAACAACTGCTCCATATAGAATATAAATTTGCGATACGCCTTTTTTAATCAAAAGCCAGCAAATCAGGATGACAGCCAGTGCGGCCGCCGCTACAACAAACCGCTGCATTCCGGCAAAAGCCGAATACCCACTCTGCAAAAGCAAGGCGCCAAAACCGGCCAGAACGATCAGGGACAACCATCGCACCCGACCCGCAATGCGCGGCAAATCGATTCTACGGACAAATTCAATCCCCTGCTTTCCCTGGCGGTAACCTTCCATGAAGCCCTTCAATCTCACCCAGATATGCATAGGTTCATAGATCACGATAAAGGCTAAAGGTGCCAGCATCCAACCCATCCAGGCCAGACCAGCCGCAAATATTCCGGCGCAGGGTCTGAGCGCTCCCCAGAAAAAAGTATCGCCAATCGCTGCGTAGGGCCCCATTAAACTTTGCTTGACCATCATGATGGAAGTGACATCCTGCCTTTGCTCCTCCATCCGGACGATCGAGCCGATCAGCGGCGCCGATAAATAGGGATGCGTATTAAACATTTGCAAATGCCGTGTCAGTATCTCTGTTTCATCCTTTCCGGACATTTTCTGCTCACGGAGAAGCGGAATCATCGCATACACGAAACCAAGATTTTGCATTCGTCGGAAGTTCAATGCAGCGTGGATGAAAAAAGACCTTATAAATATTTGAATTAAAGCCTCTCTTTTCATACCGACGGCCCCAGACGCATATATCTTGATTATTTTTCTACTTTTATGTGCCGAAGGAACTAACATAAATGATAAACTAAGTCAATTTAATCACATCAAATCGATAAGCTTTAATTTTTCTTGACAGGGGTTTTTTTTGCTGTTAAGGACACGCCGGTTTTAATATCAGCGGCGACTGTGGATGCTTCCTGACTAATGCTCCTTTCCGCAACGTCTCAGAAATCGTTTATTTATTATATAAGGGGGGTCGTGTAAAATGCTTTGCCAGACAGTAAAAAATGGGGTGGAATGCGCTTTCATGAGCAAAAAAGGCTGTGGCTTCTTCGGCGGCAGTTGTGTTGTGATAATCGACAAATGCGGGGATTGCAATAAGGTTTTCGAATACGAGACAGGGAAATACTGCAAGGTCTATCCGGATCCGAAAAGCAAGTGGATGACCGGTAACTGTCCGACCGCATCACATGTTAAAATTGAAATTAAGGAAACTCAGAAGATCAACCCGCTCAAAGCTTCTAAAAGAGCAAACAAGAAGAAATAACAATTCCTGCTGTTCAAAAGCTAAAAAGCCGGCAATGATCATTGCCGGCTTTTTAGCTCATTATCTTTCTGATTTGCTGTAATTCTTTTTTAATTAAAGTTAATTTTTCATGGTGACCGGATACACTCACCGGTTCTTCATCGCCGCGCATTTTCATCAGTTGCTTTTTTGCCCCGCTGATCGTGAAACGCTGCTGATAAAGCAACTCGCGGATGATTAATAATTCCTCTACATCTTTTTTCCGGTACAGGCGCTGAGCCGTCTTTGTCCGTACCGGTTTGACCGTTTTAAATTCCGTTTCCCAGTAACGAATAACATAGGGTTCGACACTGAGAATTTTGCTCACTTCTCCAATACGGAAATAAGCCTTTTCGGGAATGATGTTATCCATACAATTCTCGAATCCTTACGGAGAAAAACAGCTGCAACCTGATAAAATAAAAAAACTCCCCGTCCAAAAATGAACGGGAATAGTTTTTTAAAATTTCAGAATAAACGGTGCAGTTGAATAAAATTATTAACCGTTTAAAGATTTACGCAAAACCTGGGAGGATTTAAAAGTCAAAACCCGGCGCGCGGTAATGGATATTTCCTGTCCGGTCTGGGGATTACGGCCGCGTCTTGCGCGTTTCTCTTTCACCATAAAATTTCCAAATCCGGATATTTTTACTCTCTCGCCCTGCGCAAGGCTGTCTTTGATGATGTCAAACACGGATTCAACAATATCCGCTGATTCTTTTTTGGAAAAACCGAGTTTTTCATAAACATTCTGAATAATATCAATTTTCGTCATTTCTTTTCCTCCGTTTTAACGTCATGTAAACTGTTAGGCTCTTATTTTTGCACTCGTTAGTCGGACAGTGTTGTGCATAATTTTGTCGTGAATAGAATTGATTTCCGTATCCGTTAAAGTCCTGTCAAGAGCACGATAGGAAAATCTCAACCCCAAACTCTTTACCCCTTCTTCAAGACCTTTGCCAGCGTATATATCAAATATCCCCACATTTTCAAGCAAATCTTCACGTTGACTCAAAACAATTTCCAGCATCTGCTGGGCTTCCATCGACACAGGAATGACAAAAGCGACATCACGGGTAACAGCCGGGAATTTAGATATTTCCTTGAAACTGATTTGCTTATATATCTGTTTTTCTAATATATCAAGATTAATTTCAAACACATACGCAGTTCCCTTAATATCTGCTTTCTGCATTACTTCCGGATGCACCTGGCCCAGGTAACCTATTTGCGTCTCATTGACATACAGGCCGCATGATTGACCGGGATGAAGAAATTGTTCCGATACGCAAGCTCGATAATGGCACTGTTCCAGTTTCAAATCATAAAAGACATTTTCCAGACAGCCTTTGAGATCATAAAAATCAACGTTCACTTTTGATCCCCAGAGGTCTTCCGATACTTTCCCCGTTAAAAGGCCGGCCAGGATATTTTTTTCCTCCGGCAGTTCTCCCGCCTTGCGATGCAGGAATATCCGCCCTATTTCAAATATTTTTAAATTGAAGGATGCATTATTAATATTTTTTTTCAGTGTTTCCAGCAATCCGTAAGCCAGAGTTGTCCGCATCACCGATTGCTCTTCCGTCAGAGGATTCTTGATGACCACAAACTTGCGGCGTTCATCGGTTGGTGACAGGCACAGATAATCGACCGAGGCAGGCGATGTAAAACTGTAATTGATGATTTCTGAATAACCGCTGCCGATTAACAACTGACGGATTCTTGCCTCCAGATCGAGGCGCGGAATGACCGCCATCTCTGTCACCGAAACGGCCGGCAGAGTTACCGGCACGCGATCATAACCATAAAGACGCACAACTTCTTCAATCAGATCAATTTCTCTCTCAATATCCACACGATACGTTGGCGGCGTTACGCAGTATTTTCCCTTGCTTTCCTGCCGTACGGTCATACCGATGCTCTTTAGAATACGAACAACGTCTTTGGCCGCAATGTCGATGCCGATCATTTCACGGATTCTGTCCAGACGCAGGGGAATGTTTTCCACAACCGCTATTTTTTCCGGATATTCATCCAGATAATTTTTACAGATAGAACCGCCGGAAAGTTCAGCAATTAATTGAGCCGCGCGATTGAGTGCCCGAATTACGCCCTCCGGGTCAATGCCTCTCTCGAAACGAAAAGCGGCATCAGTCGGCATCGCCATACGGCGCGACGAACGGCGAATGGATGAAGGATTGAAATAAGCGCTCTCCAGGAAAATGACCTGCGTGTCTTCCTTCACTTCTGAATTGAGACCGCCCATAATTCCGCCAATCGCAACAGGTTTCCGGCCATCGCAGATCAACAGGGTGTCTTCCGGCAGGATACGGCTTTTTTCATCGAGCGAAACAAATTCTTCGCCCGTTCTTGATTTTCGCACAACGATGCGCCCCTCTTCCAGAAAACGGAAATCGAAAGCGTGCAGCGGTTGACCCATTTCCAGCATGACAAAGTTCGTCACATCAACAACATTGTTGATCGCGCGCAGCCCGGCGGCTTCCAGCCGAGTTTTTATCCATACCGGAGAATCGCCGACTTTAACGTTTTTAATCATCCGGGCGGAATAACGCGGGCAGAGATCCGCATCAACGATAGATACCGCTGAAAGCGAAGAAATATCTTCGTCTGATTCTTTGATTTTAACAGCCGGCATTTTTACTTTCTTACCGGTTAAGGCGGCAACTTCACGGGCCATACCGATCATGCTCAGGCAGTCGGACCGGTTCGGTGTAACACTGACATCCAGGACCGTATCACCCAGATTCAGGGCCGTCTCCAGTGGCGTCCCGAGTGCAAGGCCTGCCGGTAATTGCATGATACCGGACGCGTCATCACCGATTTCCAGTTCCGCCTCCGAACAGAGCATGCCGTCGGATTTCTCGCCGCGCAATACCGTTGATTTGATCGTGTATCCACCGGGAATAACCGCTCCGACTTTCGCCAGAGGCACCACATCCCCGGCTTTAATATTTTTAGCGCCGCAGACAATCGGGTACGTCCCGGTTCCATCCGTCACATCGCACAAAGACAGTTTATCCGCGTCAGGATGCGGTCTGACGGATAAAATCCTGGCGACCACGACACCTGCAAATTTATGCGCCAGCGTTTTGATTTCATCGACCTCCAGACCGGCCATTGTTAAGCGGTCAGCAAGTTCCTGCGCCGTTAATTCCAGATCAATATAATCATTAAGCCACTTGAGACTGACGAGCATGAGATAAAGCTCTCCTAGAATTGTTTAAGGAATCGAATATCGTTTTCAAACAAAAGACGGATATCGGTAATGCCGTATTTCAGCATGGCGATGCGTTCCAGCCCAAGTCCGAAGGCAAACCCGGAATAAACTTCGGCATCATAACCGACATTTTTAAAAACAGCAGGATCGACCATGCCGGACCCTAAAATCTCCAGCCAGCCGCTTTGTCCGCAGACACGGCATCCTTTGCCTTTACAAATAACACAACAAATATCGACTTCCGCAGACGGCTCAGTAAAGGGGAAAAAACTGGGACGAAAACGCAAAATCGTATCGTCACCGAATACTTTTTTGAGAAAAGCGGTCAGGATGCCTTTCAGATCGGCAAAACTTACTCCCCGATCAACCAGCAGCCCTTCAATTTGATGAAACATGGGTGTGTGGGAAACATCCGAATCCGGCCGGTAAACCCGTCCCGGCGACAGAATACGCACGGGAGGCTGCACCTTTTCCATAATCCTTACCTGAACCGGTGAGGTATGGGTGCGCAGGACCATATTATCCTCGATATAGAAGGTATCCTGCATATCCCTTGCGGGATGATCCTTGGGAATGTTGAGCGCTTCAAAATTGTAATAGTCCAACTCAACTTCCGGTCCTTCGACCACAGAAAAACCGAAAGAAGCGAAGATATCGCAAATTTCACGACGGATTTGGATGACAGGGTGAACTCTACCCGGACGAATGCCTCTGCCGGGCAACGTAACATCGATTTTTTCCCTGTTCAGAATTTCTTCTTTTTTGCCCTGCATCTGACATTCGAGAGCTTCAGTAATTTTTGTTTCCAGAATCTCTTTTACTTCATTGCAGCGTTTTCCGAACAGAGGTTTCTCCTCAACCGGAACCTGGGCAATATTTCTTAACAGACCGGTGAGCAGACCTTTACGGCCCAGATATTTTGTTCTTACAGCCAGAATCGAATCTTCCGTCCGGGCATCTATAAGCTCGGCCAAAGCGTCCTTTTCCAGTTGTTGAAGATCGCCAATCATGCAGCCTGCTCGCCTTTAGCTGTGGCCACGATCTTTGCGAAACCCTGCGGGTCATTAACAGCCAGTTCAGCCAGAATCTTACGATCCAGCATGATATCTGCTTTCTTCATGCTGTCCATCAGGCGACTGTATGAGATATTGTTCAGACGTGCGGCGGCGTTGATGCGCGCTATCCATAGTTGACGAAATTCTCTTTTACGACCCCTGCGGTCGCGATAGGCATAACTCAGGGCCTTGTTGACGGCCTCTGTGGCGGTCCGAAGCAGACGGCTGCGCGCGCCAAAGAAACCCTTAGCCCTTTTTAATATTGATCTTCTTTTCTTTCGGGCGGTGACGCCTCTTTTTATCCTAGCCATTTTCTTTTACTCTCCTCAATTAATACAGCTTCTGTATTGCTTTATCGACTATAAATAAGGAATAAGCCTCTTGATTGCGCTTTCATTGGTTGAATGCACTAACGTGGATTTCCTTAAAGTTCTTTTTCTTTTGGTGGTCTTTTTTGTAAGGATGTGGCTGGCAAAAGCCTTGCTGCGTTTCACCTTACCACTGGCGGTAACCGAAAAACGCTTGGCCGCGCCTCTGTGTGTTTTCATCTTTGGCATATTCTCACCTCTTTTTCATTCCTGTTAAATTATTTTTTTGGTGAAACAATCATGACCATGTTCCGGCCTTCCAGCCTGGGTTCCTGATCCATAATACATTCATCGGCCAACGCAATTTTAATCTTGTCCATCAATTTTCGGCCGATCTCTGTAAAAGCGATTTCGCGTCCACGGAACATCATCGAGATCTTCACTTTATCATGTTGTTCTAAAAACTTCTTAATATGGTTTATTTTCGTCTGCAAATCGTGCGCTTCCGTTTTGGGTCTTAAACGGATTTCCTTCACATGAATAACCGTCTGCGCCTTTCTGGCATCATGGATTTTTTTGCTTTGTTTATAACGGTACTTGCCGTAATCCATGATTTTGCAGACAGGGGGTTCGGTGTTGGCTGATACTTCCACCAGGTCCAGACCGACTCTCTCCGCATTGGCAATTGCTTCATCCAGCGAAATAACGCCCAGTGGCTGTCCTTCCTCATTAATAACTCTTACAGTCGCTGACTTTATTTCTCGGTTGATTCTTAAATCCTTAACTATACGGCACCTCCCCAGCAATTAGTACTTGAATAAAATTCTACTTCTTTTTTTCACACATTTCCCGCACTAAATCAATAAATTGTTCAACCGGCAACGCGCCCAGATTCTGTCCGTCACGAAGACGCGGCGCAACAGCCCCGGCCTCCATTTCCTTATCGCCGATAACCAGCATGTAAGGAATTTTCTGCATCTGCGCCTGGCGGATTTTATAGCCTAATTTTTCATTGTCAAAATATTTCTCACAGCGAATGCCGGCATCGATTAATCGGTTAAAAACCGTTTGGGCGTAAGGAATGTGCTTGTCCGTCACCGTCAACAAAACACATTGCGTCGGCGCCAGCCAGACCGGAAAGGCACCCGCATACTGTTCGATGAGAACGCCCATAAACCGTTCTATTGCACCCAGAATAACCCGATGCAGCATGACGGGACGATGCTTTTCGCCGTCGGCGCCAATATAACTCAGATCAAAACGCTCCGGAAGCGTAAAATCGCACTGGATCGTCGCACACTGCCATTTTCTTTTTAAAGCATCTTTGATTTTAAAATCAATTTTCGGCCCGTAGAAAGCACCGTCGCCTTCATTCACCTCATAGCTGATATGATTGTCCTTTAAAGCATTTTCCAGCGCATGAGTAGCCAGTTCCCAATCCGCATCGGACCCGATGGAATGCTGGGGCCGCGTGCTTAATTCCACTTCATATTCAAAACCGAAAATACCCATCGCATAATTGACAAAATCAGCAATAGCGCGGATTTCAGAATTAAGCTGTTCGGGCATGCAGAGAATATGAGCGTCATCCTGCGTAAATTGACGCACGCGCATCAACCCGTGCAACACGCCCGTTTTTTCGTGACGATGAACCGTACCCAATTCAAAATAGCGCAGCGGCAGGTCGCGGTAACTGCGGATTTTCGATTTATAAATCAGCATATGAGACAGACAGTTCATCGGCTTAATGCCGTAAATCTGCTCGTCAACTTCGGTAAAATACATATTATCGCGGTAGTGATCAAAATGGCCGGATTTCTTCCACAGATCGACCTTAAGAATCTGAGGCCCCATGACCATATCGTAACCGCGCTTTAAGTGCTCTTTTCTCTCCCACTCTTCAATGATATATCTCAGCAGCATGCCTTTGGGATGAAAAATTATCAGCCCCGCGCCTGCTTCGTCATTAACCTGAAACAAATCCAGTTCTCTGCCCAAACGCCTGTGATCTCTTTTTTTGGCCTCTTCCAGCAGATTCAGATAATCAGCAAGCGCCTGCTCATCGGCAAAACCTGTACCGTAAATGCGCTGCAGCATCTTGTTTTTTTCATCGCCACGCCAATAAGCCCCCGCTACACTCAGTAGTTTAAATGCTCTGATTTTCCCTGTTGACGGAACGTGCGGCCCGCGGCATAAATCGACATAATTCCCGTCTTTATAAAGACTGACGACAGAAACATCTGACGGCAGATCACGAATAAGTTCAACTTTGTAATCTTCACCCTTTTGCGCAAACAACTCTTGAGCCTTCTCGCGAGGCATTTCCTCCCGGATAAAAGGAACATCAAGAACGACAATTTCTTTCATCCTTTTTTCAATCTTTTCAAAATCATCGAGCGTAAAGGTTTCAGCATATTCAAAATCGTAGTAAAAACCATCCTCAATCGACGGGCCGATCGTAACTTTAGCTCCCTTAAACACATCCTGGACGGCCTGCGCCATGACATGAGACGTGCTGTGACGCAATATGGAAAGACCATCTTTCGATGAAATAGCGATCGGCTCGACTTTTGAATCTTCTTTCAGGACAAAACTCAAATCAACAGAGACGCCGTTCACCCTGGCAGCGACAGCGGAATCGAGAGCATCTTTTTTCCAGCCACCGATGGCCTGGCCAACAGTCACACCCGCAGAAATCGTCTGTTCATTTTTATCCGGGAAAACAACTTTCATAATCATCAATACTCAAAAGCCACTATTTACAATTCTATCTCATTTTAAAAGGGCATCACCATTTTTGCTGATGCCCTTTTCTTTATCGGCATTTACGGCACATGCACATTCATTTAAAAATGGTAGGCAAGCAGGGATTTGAACCCTGGACATCCACCGCGTCAGGATGGCGCTCTCCCCCTGAGCTACTTGCCTGTATTAAAGATTTCCGTCGGAAATCTTTGATTCTTAAGGAACATCCTAATTGTTTATTCGCCCGCATATTCCGAAGCCAATTTCTAGGGTATACGCTTGCTGACGAATTCAATTTTCAGAGTTTGGTCAACTAGCAGTAAAACGCTGCTGTGTCAAGTAAATATCTTATTTTTTAACCTCTTCGACTTCGGATTTATTCAATATCCGGATCCCGCGCATAATGTAAACCAAACCGGAAATAACGGTAAATAAAGCCGTAGTCCAGCAAAGGGCGGTAATCCAGTAATACGCGAAGTCATGGGTAACCGATTTGTAAAGCAAAGCGAGGAAAATGGTAGCCACCTGCAAAGCTGTTGTAATTTTACCGACAACAGCCGGTTTTATCTCGTAAGAAACTGACATTAAAGCCAAAATAGCTATGCCCAATAGAATAATAAAATCACGGCTGATGACAATAACGGCCAGCCATCCCGGGATAAGACCGAAGATTGCCAGCGTCACAAAACTGGTGACCAGCAGAAATTTATCCGCGATAGGATCAAGATATGCGCCCAAGGTTGTCTGACAGTTCAGCAAACGGGCCAGTGTCCCGTCCAGAGCGTCGGTAAGTCCCGCCACCACAAAAGTTACCAGTGCCTTATCATATTCCATCTGAATCAGAAAAATGACAAATACAGGAACCAGGATAATCCGCAGTAATGATAAAAAATTTGGTATATTCATCTATCGTTCAGCGCTGTTGCATGTCTTCGGTTTTTTTATCTCTGCTCTTATTCCAGTTTACCCAACTGTCCATCTGCTCAGACGCTTCCGTAAAATCTTCAGGTTTTTGGGGTTTACCATCAGAGGCAACACGAATCTGCTGCATCGACTTAACAATGTACACCCACTGCTCCATCGACACGGGTTTGGGACCTTCAATCACACTTGGCCCGGCAACGGGCTTGGGCGGTCCGACAGCGGAAACGGCCGAGGGCTGCTTCCTGGAAGCACCTGCCACACTGACCTCGCCATCATATACTTTTACCAGCGCAGACTGGTCGACTTCAACATCCATGCGGTAAATAGTTCCACGAACGCCGGCGACGGCATTTTGACAGGAAATCTCAAATTTATCCCCCCCGCCCGGCAGAGATTTACGCACGTTCGTCCAGATTTTGCCGATTGTCACGGAAATTCCGACAGCGCGCCTGCCGTTATTTTTAATATCAGCCTGGACAAGTTTGAACTGCGTATTTTCTGAAAAACGAACAACACTTCTATCTGGAAGAACCATCTCTAACCGGCTTCCCGCACCTGTCGATACTTCGCACCCGGCAGCAACAGAATCATTGGTTTTAAGATAACGGACTGCTTTCTGCCCCGCACAAACAGCCTCTGCCTTTCCCGTCAACACAGTGATCTGCGCCTGTCCTTTTGCCATTTTGACGGTTACCGGCGGCTTAGCCTGAGCAGCGGTGAAAAAAACCAGCACCAGAATTGCTGAAGAGATAATTGTGATCAATTTTTTCATTGGGTTCTCCTTATGTATCTCCCTCATAAAGGCTTTCTTAAAGTTCCTTCGAAAATCAAGAAATTATCCTCTTAATTTCGGTCCATACGGCAATGTTTCCATGACTTTACCGACTACCTCTTCCAGTGAAGCTTCCAAATCCCCGCGGGCTTTCATTTCAAGTCTCGTACGAATCAAATCAAAACTTGTGTTTGTCGATTTGTATTGGGCGTTCCAAAGTGCCTCACCTGTCTTCGTGCTGCGTAATTCGCATCGGACAGAAACAGTTACCGGCGAATAGAAAAATCTTGTTGATATCTTACTCTGCTGCATCGAACAGTACATAGCGGCATCCGCACCCAGCAACTCGTCTATCATCTTCGGTGGGATAACATCATTATTTTTTAGTTCTTTGCCGCCAGTCAAAAGCATCAGCTTACTGTCAATCAAATCAGTTGCTATTTGAGGATAACCTTTAAAGCGGAGTTCATTCCATAATTTTGTCCGCAGCATTTTTGAAGCCCTCGTGTCTGCATCATGGTTCTCCACAGGCAACAGAGCGATAATGTTCACTGCTTTCTGATCTTGATTGTTTTTCGACACAGCAGGCGCATGCGATGAACAAGCAAACAGGCATAAGCAAAATATTATCAACAAATTAAAAATAATGTTATGGACTTTCATGGTACCTCCTCTTTGACCTGTAAAATAATCTCAGCGCCACCCTGATTTTTCTCAGGCGCTGCCAGTGAATATCTTCCCGTTTTTTCAAGTTCGGATACCAGATTTTTGACAGATCCGACAACAGCAAGATCAAACTGAACCTGTTTCCATTCCAAATGACAAGGATAGATGCTTTTTACTATTTTCGGACGATTTTGTAAAAATGTTTTTATGCGGGCAAAATCCGAATATTTGTTAACACTCGTTAAAAATAAAGTGACGGAACGGCTTTCTTTTTCTCCTTGCCTCTGAAGCAGGCCCATTTGCATCAAATCATCCCTGACCGCCGCTAACGCCACTACAACATTCACCTTGACAGAATAATCATCATGCTGTCTGTTTTCCGAAATCATCCGATAGTTTTTTACATATCGATCGGTTTTATCGATCATAACGCTTTTCACGGCCTGGGATTTCTCATCTTCAAATTTATCCGGCAGGATTTTGGCTGCCGCCTGTATAATTGCTTTTTCCAGGGCGTTTTTAACAGCCTCTTCACGGGCAGAGGCGACATCATTTTTAATGACCGGAGCGGTCCCTTCAACCTGAATACTCCAATGGGTCAATATCTGGCCGGCATAAGCCGAATCAGGGAAAGGCACTATCAGTAAAAGAAATATCAGTAAAAGGTTTTTTCTCATAACCTAATCCTGTTTGGCAGAATGATCTTTACCCATTCCCTTTATTTTTTCTATTTCTTCTCTTATCACTCGTTCGGCAATATCGGGAACAATTTCCCGCGCAATTTTTTCGATGATTTCCGACGCCCGTCTCAGGACCGCTTCGTTTATCTGATCGACTGAAGGAACATCCTCGACAACATCCGTCAGATCATGGATATGATGGCCATTCGATTTAACACGTTCATATCCTCGGCCATCAACCACAATAACGGGTTGGGATTTTTTTCCATCCGGCAGATTACGATTTTGTCCATCCCGGTCATCGACTATTTCGGTCAGTTCGTAAATTTTCTTATCCTGAACTGTCCCGGTATCTTCAACCATTTTTTTGCTCTCCACTGACCCGCGCCACGCTAATAGAATTATTAGTTTTCTATTGATTTTGCCATGGAGTTACCATAGTGCAGGCAACTCTTCAAGCAATATATGCAGGGCGCCGGACGTCAATCCCGATGGGTGGACGGGCGAATTTTGACAGCTATATCGTAAATTTTTTTCCTGGATAATCCGGTTTGCCGCACGACTTCCGCAACGGCATCACGTAACGACATGGGGCTTTCCTCCCATAGCAGCAGGAGACTTTCCCGAATTTGATCATCCGTAAGCGAAACAGGCATCCGGGAAACTCCCTGCAGAATGACTGTAAATTCTCCTTTTGCCTTGCCAAGGGGCGCCTGTAATAAGATATCTGAAATCCGCCCCCGCTTAATCTCTTCAAACACCTTGGTCAATTCGCGTGCCACAACGATTGACCTGTCGCCCAATATGTCGTAAACATCTTTCAGCGTCTCCATGATTCTGGCTGGGGATTCATAGAATATAACCGTTTTCTCTTCGTCCCCGATAGCCTCCAAGAACCGGCGGCGCTTATTTTCTTTAGGCGGCAAAAATCCGTAAAACGAAAACTGATCTGCGGGAAAACCGCAGACGGACAAGGCCGTAATTAAAGCGGAAGATCCCGGAACCGGAACCACGCTGATTTTGCTGGTGAGCGCCAAATTAACCAGATGGTGTCCCGGATCGGAAATACACGGCGTGCCGGCATCAGAAATATAAGCGACACTCATCCCCTGTTCTATTCTGGAAACAACGAGTGCGCTTCTTTCCTTCTCATTATGCTCATGCAGGCTGATCAGAGGCGTCTTGATGTTATAGGCGGAAAGCAGAATTCTGGAATGACGCGTGTCTTCCGCGGCGATCAGGTCGACTTCTTTTAATATGCGAAGCGCCCGCAGGGTAATATCCTCCAGGTTGCCGATTGGAGTAGCCACCATGTAAAGGGTCCCCTGCTTTTCACCTGCGCTTTTGTTCATACAATTATCTTCAAGCACTTTTTGTTGTTGACATCCATGACTTGTTTCGGCTTTAATAGCAAAGAAAATAATAAAATACTACCATGAATGACAGTTGGAAGTAATGAAACGAATATTAATTACCGGCGGCGCGGGATTTTTAGGTTCCCATCTTTGTGAACGGCTTTTAAAAGAAGGAAACGACATCGTCTGTCTGGATAATTTTTTTACCGGCAGTAAGAATAATATCATCCAACTGATGGGTCATCCGCACTTCGAACTGATTCGCCACGATATCATCAATCCCATTTACCTGGAAGTGGACGAAATTTACAATCTGGCCTGTCCGGCCTCACCCGTCCATTATCAGTTCAATCCCATCAAAACCATCAAGACCAATGTCATGGGCGCAATCAATGTCCTGGGCATTGCCAAAAGAACCAAAGCGAAAATCCTTCAGGCATCAACGTCGGAAGTGTATGGTGATCCGGATGTCCATCCTCAAACGGAATCCTATTGGGGACGCGTCAATCCCATCGGGATCCGCAGCTGTTACGACGAAGGCAAAAGAGCCGCTGAATGCCTGATGATGGACTACCGCCGGCAAAATGCCGTCAACACCAAAATCGTCCGCATCTTCAATACCTATGGGCCGCGCATGGCCGTTAATGACGGACGCGTCGTCAGCAATTTTATTATTCAGGCGCTCCAAGGCAAAGATATCACCATTTACGGAAACGGAAATCATACCCGTTCATTCTGTTATTGCGATGATTTGATTGACGGGTTAATCAGGATGATGAACTCCGCCGATGATTTTTATGGACCGGTTAATATCGGCAACCCCGGTGAATTCACCATCCTGCAATTAGCCCGGACGATCATCGATTTAACGGGCAGCAGCTCAAAAATCGATTTTCAACCACTCCCCGCGGATGACCCGGCCCAGCGCAGGCCCGATATTGCGCTTGCGGAAACCAAATTGGGCTGGCAACCGAAGATCGCGCTCACGCAGGGTTTGGCCACGACCATTCAATATTTTCGCGACATCTTAAAATCTTCTTAAAAAAAGTGAAGGGATAATCTGGAAACATGAAATTCAAAAAGAAAATTCTTTGTATCGGGGCAGGTTATGTCGGCGCTCCTTCGATGGCCATGATTGCCTGCAAATGTCCTGACTACAAAATCACTGTCGTAGATATTAACCATCAGCGAATCGACGCCTGGAATTCCAGTCAGCTTCCCGTCTATGAACCGGGACTCGATGAAATCGTCCGGAAAACACGCGGCAAAAATTTATTTTTTACAAAAGACATCGAACATCAGATTAAAGAAAATGATATTATCTTTGTCAGCGTTAATACACCGACTAAAACGTTCGGAACGGGCGCAGGCATGGCCGCCGACCTGCAATACTGGGAAAAAACGGCCAGACTGATTCTGGAAAATTCCCAATCTTCAAAAATCGTCATTGAGAAAAGCACCCTGCCGGTAAAAACAGCCCTGGCCATGGAGCGGATACTGGCATCCGGGAAAGGTAAGATCACCTTCGAGGTGCTTTCCAATCCTGAATTCATGGCGGAAGGAACAGCCATTGGCGACCTGGAAAATCCCGACCGCGTCCTGATCGGGTCCCGGGAAACCAGAACAGGACTCAAAGCCCGCGCGGAACTGGTGGAAATATACGCGCGCTGGATTTCCCCGGAAAGAATTATCACATCCAATATCTGGAGTTCGGAATTATCCAAACTGGTTGCCAACGCTTTTCTGGCGCAGCGAGTCTCATCAATCAATTCCATATCCGCTCTCTGCGAGAAAGCGGATGCCGACATATCCGAAGTCGCGAGAGCTGTCGGCATGGACAGCCGCATTGGCGGTAAGTTTCTCAAAGCCGGCATCGGTTTTGGCGGTTCCTGCTTCAAAAAAGACATTTTAAATCTTGTCTATCTCTGCAGTTATTACGGTCTGCCGGAAGTTGCCGCTTATTGGGAAAGCGTCGTCAAGATCAATGAATATCAGCAGGAACGGTTTATTCAGACTATCCTGAATGCCATGTTTAACACGCTGGCCGGAAAGAAAATCTGTATATTGGGTTTTGCCTTCAAGGCGGATACCGGGGACACGCGTGAAAGCCCGGCGATCAATATTGCATGCAAGCTGCTGGCGGAACATGCCGAAGTGGTTATTTCCGATCCCAAAGCGCTCACCAATGCCGCCATTGACATGGCACAGGTTGACGGGAAAATCAGCTATATTGAAGATCCCTACCGCGCAGCCGCGGGCTGTCATGCACTGGCCATCATGACCGATTGGGATCTATATCGCAAACTGGATTACCGTAAAATATACAAATCGATGATCAAACCGGCGTTTATCTTTGACGGCCGCAATATCATCGATCAGCAAAAGTGTTTTGAAATAGGTTTTAATGTGTTTCCTATCGGGAAGCCGGCCTTGAGCCGTCTTTAATCCCGATTCTAAATCAAAGCGCTATCTTTGTTGGCGTTGTCGTCGGCTTCCTCAACGTATAGCTAATACGCCTCGTCGCCTCCTCCTAGCCGCCGCGATATCATCTTTGATTTAGAACCGGGGTAATATTTTAAAATGAGATAAAATCGAAAGCGTTCCTGATCAGACGAATGTCGTTGCCGGAAGGCAGCATCAGGATGGCCACTACATCAAAACGGGCATCGGTGTCGTTTATTTTTTTTTCCTGAAGATACCAACGGGCCAGTTGTGACATTTTTTTCTGTTTTTTGATACCCACCGCCTCCTCGGGATAACCCAGCGCACTGGATTTTCTGGCTTTGACTTCCACAAAAACCATCTCTTTCTGATCCCGGGCCACAATATCGATTTCACCGATCGGGCAACGATAATTGACTTCAACGATCTTATAGCCGCTTTTTTTCAAAAAATCAGCGGCAAGGTTTTCTCCCTTTTTTCCTGTGGCTATTTTCCCTCTGTCTTTTTCTTCGTTCATCAGGACCAGTCCAGGATGGTTTGATGAATATCTTCATTTTTAAGATGAAACGACCGGCGATGGATTTTACACATACCGATTTCTCGAAGAATTTTTCGATGCTCGGCGGTGCCGTATCCCTTGTTTTGCAGAAAATTGTATTGAGGAAACTGGCGGTGATAGATCTCCATAATTCTGTCCCGCGACACCTTTGCAATGATGGACGCCGCGGCAATGGACATGCTCAGCGAATCACCTTTCACCAGCGCCTTCTGCGGCGCGTTGACTGCAATGGTGTATAAACCGTCGACCAGGAGAAAATCGGGAGAAACCGAAAGCTCGAGAACCGCTTCATACATCGCCTGAAGCGACGCCTGGAGAATATTGATCCGGTCTATCACATCGGCTTCAGCGACCCCCACCCCGACGCCGACGGCCTCACTCAGGATGACCTTGTAGAGTTCATCCCTTTTGCGGGAGGTTAGTTTTTTAGAATCATTAATTTCGGAGTTTTGATAATGGGGAGGAAAGATGACTGCCGCGGCGACAACAGGTCCGGCCAGCGGTCCTCGACCTGCTTCGTCAACGCCCGCGATGCATCGGTAGCCTTCATCATAAGCAAGCTTTTCGAATGTATTCATCGCAAAAAGATGAAGGAGCCTTTCTGCCTGATTAAGACCTGTGCGATATCATCCGCCGGGCTTCATCCATACCTGAACGAATGACCCGGCGCATAACGATCCTCAAATCAAGGCGCCCTCATGGCAAGCCACGCATGTTTGCAGCAAAGATGGAGCAGTCTTAGTTGTTGGCCGCTTCCTTGATTCTTGCTTTTTTGCCTCTGAGGTTTCTCAAATAATACAGACGTGAACGGCGCACCAAGCCCCTGGTCACGACTTCAACACGGTCAATAACCGGCGAATGCATGGGAAATGTTCTTTCTACACCAATACCATAGGAAACTTTTCTGACGGTGAAATTCGCCCGGCTGTTGCCGCGGCGTTTGCGGATCACAACACCTTCAAAAGCCTGAATTCTCTGTTTCTGACCTTCGATGATGCGCACATATACTTTAACGGTATCACCCGTTTTAAAAGCGGGAATATCCCCTCTCATCTGTTCTTTTTCAATCATTTCCAAAACATTCATTTTATATTTCCTCCCGCGACACTCGCAATATTTTTTTATGATATTTCTACAACCCTGTCCAGAATAACGGCAACGGCGGACCTTACCGCCAGATGATTATAACCGTCCTTCCCTCTGATCGGCTCAAGGCGATAATCCGCCAGATCAATTACTTCCTGTGCAATGCCGGACCCTGTACCAAAAATTAAAAGATAAGGCAATCGATTACTTTCAAGGGCTTCTTTCAGTTTAACACATGTTAAGACCTCTCCCTGAAAGTTAGCCCCCGTGACAATAATTTGCGGTTTGCATCCATTCTCTGCAGAAATTTCGGCAAGCACTTCATTCAAATCAGATTTGATGCTCACCTTTTCAAAAGCGTCTTTTCTGGACGGATTGAATCCTGCGCCATAACCTTCCCGCCAGTGGCTTGTGATGTGGCCTGCCAAGAGGCGCTGAGCCGCTATCGGATTAATCACATAAAATCTCTCCACCCCGAATGTTTTCGCCGTTCGGGCGATGTCGTGAATATCCATATTGGCAATGGCTGTGGCAACCACTTTGCCTTCTTTATTAATCACCGGATAATGTAAAAGAGCGATATAAAGCATATTCACTTTGGGGACTGATCTTTCATTAGAAACCATTTACCCCGATAAAAAAAGTTGACCTAAATACCGCAAACCCGTCTGAAAATCAAGACTTTATATCTGATCCAGCTTAATTTTTTCCAATTTCTTTTCATCCTCTCCGGATAATTCTATTTTTTCAAGTAAATCCGGCCTTCTGCGCCAGGTCCTTTTAAGCGCTTCGATCCTTCGCCACTGTTCAATCTGCGCGTGATTTCCGGAAACCAGCACATCGGGAACACACCATCCTTTATATTCGGCAGGCCTCGTATATTGCGGATATTCCAGAAGTCCTCCTGAAAAAGATTCCGTCGTTGCGGATTCATCGTTTCCCAGGACGCCGGGAATCAAGCGGGAGACCGCATCGACGACTACCAGTGAGGAAAGTTCCCCTCCCGTTAAAATATAATCACCGATGGATATTTCCCGGTCTGCCAGATGTTGTCTGATTCTCTCATCAAATCCTTCGTAACGTCCGCAAATTAAAATGAGGTGTTTTTTTTCCGAAAGCTCGGAGGCGATTTTCTGACTGAACTTTTCACCCTGAGGGGTCATCAAAATCACCAGCGACTGAACATCCGTGCGCTTCACCGCCGCCAACGCCCGCTCCACCGGTTCAACTTTCATCACCATCCCGCATCCGCCGCCATAGGGAGCATCATCGGTCATGTGATGCTTGTCTTCCGCCCAATCGCGAATATCATGCAGACCGATTTCGATCAGCCCCTTTTCCTGGGCTTTTTTCAAAAGACTGAATTGGAGGGGGGAATGCAACATTTCCGGGAAAACAGACAAAATATCAAATCGGATCACGGTTAAAGGCCTTCCAGCAGTTTTACGGTTATTCTGCGTCCTTCAAGGTCTATCCGCATGATGGCATCGGCAATTGCCGGAATGAGAATTTCTCCATCATCTCCCCGGCAAACATAAACATCATTACTCCCTGTTGGGAATATTGACTCGATCCGGCCCAGATGGCGACCTTCCATTGTATAGGCGTCAAGTCCGATGATGTCCTGCCAGTAATATTCATCATCCGGCAGAACTTCAAGCAAATCCCGTGGAAATGACAACGACGCCCCCACAAACTCCTGCGCTTTGTCCACATCCACAACATCTTTCAATTCAAGAAAGAGAAATTTCCCGGAAGGATTTATCTTTTTAACTTCATGACGGCTTTTTCGGCCGGACTTTGATTCCAGATAAATAAAATCAAGTCCGTCCAAAATATTTTGTGATTCCAGAAAAGACAGAACTTTAAGACAGCCGCGAAGACCATGCGTTTTGACGATCTTCCCAAATACAAAAAGATCCATCGCTATTCAATAATTTCCAGAACCGCCCGTTTATGCACCTTGGCAGACGTCGCACTCAAAATCGTGCGGATAGCCTTAGCGGTTCTTCCCTGCTTTCCGATAACTTTTCCTAAATCTTCCTTTGCCACACGCAACTCAATGACGGACGTTTGCTCACCGATGACTTCAGTTACTTCCACTTTGTCGGGATTATCAACTAAAGATTGAGAGATATACTTGATCAATTCCTTCATCGTCAGCACCTCCACTGGTTTTGGTTAACGCATCTGGAAAATTCGCTTCAATATTCGCACTGCCTGAATAAATTTAAACGATGTGAGGCTTTAAAACGCGTCGTCTCATACCTTTACTAATAACGCAACAGTTTGGCTATTTAACGCTGGCTTCAATGCCTTTAGTTTTCAATAAATGAGAAACGGTCAGCGTCGGTTTAGCTCCCTTGGACAACCAATCGCGAACGCGATCTTCTTTTAAAGTTATTTCTGCGGGATTTTTTTTGGGATCATAATTCCCTAATATTTCTAAAAATCTTCCATCGCGGGGATATTCCTTATCCGCTGCTACAATACGGTAAAATGGTTTGCCTTTAGCGCCCATACGAGTTAGTCTTATTTTAACTGCCATTTAGTTTTACTTAAAACCTCCTTCATAAAAAATAGTGATATGGTTTTTTTCTATCATAGTTTATTTGATTTTAAAAGGGAAAATTCCTCATCAAAGATTTTATCCCGCCTTTTTGATTTATTTTTTTCATCATTTTACGAATCTCTATGTAATTTTTCAAGAGCCGATTGACGTCCTGAACCATGGTGCCGCTGCCCAAAGCGATTCTTTTGCGCCTGCGCCCATCAATGATCAGATAGTTGCTACGTTCTTTTTTGGTCATGGAATCGATAATCGCCATCGTTTTAACCAGTTCCCTTTCATCCGGTTCAACGCCCTTGAGCGCTTTGATTTTGCTCATGCCCGGAATCATCCCCACCATATCCTTTACTGAACCCATTTTTTTGATTTGCCGGAGCTGATTGCGAAAATCCTCCAGCGTAAAATCACCTTTGCGCAGGCTTTGTTCCATCTCCCGGGCGGATTTCTCATCAATGGTGGCCTGGGCTTTTTCCACCAGTGACAGAATGTCCCCCATGCCCAGAATCCGGGAAGCCATCCTCTCCGGATGAAACACCTCCAGCGCGTCAATTTTTTCACCGATCCCGACAAATTTCAGGGGTTTGCCGACAACAGCTTTCAATGAAAGGGCTGCTCCGCCGCGTGCGTCGCCGTCCATTTTGGTCATGATCACGCCGTCAATCCCGATCAGCTCATTAAATTTTAAGCCGACATTAACCGCATCCTGGCCGGTCATGGCGTCCGCCACATAAAGAATTTCCGCCGGATTGACCTCGTTCTTAATCCGCATGAGCTCTTCCATCAACAGATCATCAATATGCAATCGCCCGGCGGTATCAATGATAACCACCTCGTAACCTTCTTTTTTGGCCTGTTCAACCGCTTCAACACATATCTTGACAGGATCGCGGAGATCACCTGCATCGAATACTCCCGCTTTAATCTGCCGTCCCAAAACAGCCAGCTGCTCTATCGCCGCCGGACGATAGACGTCAGCGGATACCAGATAGACCTTTTTTTCTCTGGACAGAAGCCGCGCCAGTTTAGCGGCCGTTGTCGTTTTTCCGCACCCCTGCAAACCGACCAGCATGATCGGAGCGGGAATCCGTGATCCGAATTTGATATTGGCGCTTGTGCTCCCCATCAGTTCGACCAGACGGTCATGGACGATCTTGACCACCTGCTGTCCCGGTGTAATGCTCTCGAGCACGTCCCTGCCGACGGCGCGCAACCGCACATCTTCTATAAAATCCTTGACGACCTTGAAGTTTACATCGGCTTCCAGAAGCGCCATCCGGATTTCCTTGAGCGCGGCATTGACATTTTCCTCATTGAGGACGCCACGACCCTTGAGTTTCTTAAAAATACCTTCGAGTTTTTCCGCTAAACTTTCAAACATAGTCCAAACCTTTTATTCATTCTTATCCGTATTCGAACCGACAGTCCGAACAATACACTTTACCTTAACTTTTTTAGAAATCCTGTCTGCGGCGGTCTGCGCCTGTGTCTTCGTTTCAAAGCCCGTGGCAAGCACGCGATACCATATTCCCTTCTCTTTAATGTCCATTTTCAAAACTTTTGATGGATAACCCATCGCGGCAACTGTTTTATGAATCTGATTGGCTTTGACCTTATCCTTGAGAGACGCCACCTGGATGAAAAATAAAGCCCGTACCGGAGGCGCAACAGCTGAAACCTCTTTATTCCTTGATTTGTTTTCTTCCAGCGATTTTTCTCTGTCCAGAATTTTTTGTCCTATAACATCTTCTTCTGATGAAACCGCTTTTTTATTTTTGGGTAATGGCACCGGTATTGTTTGCGGCGTTACTTTTTGATCCGCTACGACAGCCTGCTTGCCTGCAGGCGGCATCGACGGCGTCTTCGGACTGGTCAGGGCATTATGAAATGTCAGATCCATGCTGCTTTTATCAGGCTGAGCGTCCTTGCTCTCCACAACTTTTTGTCCGCTGGAAACTTTGGCCGGCCGCCAGAACAAAGCCAGAACCTGTTGCGGCATGGAAGAAATCTTTTCGGGATAGGTATCGATGTTTTTACCGACCCCGACGCCCAGGACAAATGAAAGGCACAACAGAGCGGTCATCCCGCCGATAACAATAATCAAACCCGTCTTTCCAAGTTTCAATTCAAATTTTTTAATATTACCGGTACCCATTTCCTGCCTCTCACATCTTCTCCGGCGCATTGACACCTAATATTTTCAGTGCGTTCGCCAGCACAATACGCACCGCATCGACCAGAACCAGCCGCGCGGCTGAAAGCGCCGCATCTTCCGTCACAACTTTATTCTTATTGTAGTAGCTGTGAAAAACACCGGCCAGTTCATTCAGATAGAAAGTAACGCGGTGAACCTCCAGCGACTTTGCCGCGCCTTCCAGCATTTCAGGATAGCACGCCATCATTTTAATCAAAGATCTTTCTTCCGGTTCGATCAGAAGCGATGGATTAATATTTTCATAAGCGGGTAATGCCATACCCCGCTCAACGGCCATCCGGATAATACTGCAGATTCGGGCATGCGCATACTGGACATAGAAGACCGGATTTTCATTGGATTGCTTTTTCGCGACTTCCAGGTCGAAATCCAGATGGCTGTCCGACCGGCGCATCAGAAAATTATAGCGGGCTGCGTCTTTTCCCACCTCGTCGAGTACTTCACGCAGCGTTACAAATTCACCGGACCTTGTGGACATTGCCACCGGCTCGCCCGCCCGCAGCAGATTCACCAGCTGCACCAGAATGATCTTCAGATCGTTTTTCTCATACCCCAGCGCCTGAATGGCGGCCCAGAGGCGGGGCATGTACCCGTGATGATCCGCGCCCCAGATATCAATCAGGATATCAAAGCCGCGGGCAAATTTATTTTGATGATAGGCGATATCAGCGGCAAAATAAGTCGGATCACCGTTTTTGCGGATAACGACGCGGTCTTTTTCATCGCCGTAGGCGGTTGTTTTAAACCATAATGTTTCGCCGTCCGAATAAATAACACCCTGTTGCTGTAAAGAGGACAAAAGATTACTCACGCCGTTATCTTTGTATAATTCCTTTTCACTGAAATAAAAATCGAAGGTCACGCCGAAATCCTTCAAATCCTGTTTGATTTCTTCCAGGATAACGCCGCCGGCAATACCGTTGAAATACGGAACCGTCTCTTCTTCGGGTCGGGTCAGATAGCGATTTCCTTCTTTTTTGATGATATCCGCCGAAACATCTTTAATATAATCGCCTCGATAGCAATTTTCGGGAAACTCGATTTTTTCTCCTAAAAGCTCCCGATATCGGTACAGCACCGATTTTCCCAGATTGTTCATCTGATTGCCGGCATCATTGATATAATATTCTTTGGTGACACAGTAACCGGAGGTTTGAAGAAGATTAGTCAGGACATCACCGACCACGGCACCGCGGGCATGGCCGATGTGCAAGGGGCCCGTGGGATTGGCGCTGACAAACTCCACCTGAACTCTCTTTCCCCGTCCGATATTCAGGCAGCCGTACCTTTCCTTCTGATCCAGAATATTTTGCAGAATTTTCCGCCACAAATCGTCTTTAATCATAAAATTCAAAAAGCCGGGACCGGCAATTTGTGCTTTTTCGATGATTCCTTCCGGATCGGTCAGGTTTTCCTGGATAGCCTGCGCAATCTTCCGGGGATTTTGTTTGGCCTGGGACGCCAGAATCATGGCTACATTGGAGGCATAGTCGCCATGCTCCGGATTGGCCGGCACTTCGATTTCAATTTGCGGCAGATTCACGTCCGGCAGCAGACCCTTTTGCGTGCAGGCTGCTACAGAATTGGCGATCAGGAGAGCAAGTTTGTTCTTCATGGACAGTGTAATAACCTTTCTTACAAAAAAAATGACAAGCGGCTTTTATCATTAGCCGCTTGTCATTGCAAACAGTATCCATCTACTGTTCTTATGTCGGTAATTTTTTTAACACATCTGTTTGCTTAGGGGCCTTTAAGAAATAACCACCCATGCGGGTGGCAAGACTGTTATATTTCTATCCATTTCGTTACGGCCCCTTATGCCGGTTATGATATCAAAATGTTACAGTTATTATTGAACAACGGCTTACTCGATACGCCTGTCCTTCCAGTAAATCATGTTCGTGCGGTTGGAGACCCCCGGCGGATCGAAATTTATTTTCTGGGTGCTGGACGAACTGGCCCCCCCGCCGCTGACCGTGACATAGAGGTCTGCGGCCGATCCGCTTACGCCGGTCGGTTTCAGAGAGAGAATGGGCGCCGAGGCGATTCCGGTACCGATATCCATCTGACGGGGATTCGTCGTGTTAAAGACTCCTGCGCCTGTCGTGAAATTGACCGCGTTGAGAGATGCGACGCCTGCCTGATTGCAGGGATCATTTGTCTGGCCGGGTGTAAAGCTCGTAAAATAGGCAACGCCGCCGAATACGGTCGGTTCCGCGAGAATCTTCTGGCCGCTCCCGGGCAAACTGATGCGGTACCCTGTAGGCTTGTTAGTTGCGTCGTACACCTGGCTGGCAGTGACGATTTGATCGATGCTGGAAACGCCGTTGATAGTCGATGTCCGATCGATATCCTTAACGGCATAAAAATACTCCTGGGCGTTGGAAGCCGTGGGATCAACTTTATCTCCCGTGCCATAGAAAACCCACATGTTTCCCAGTGCATCACGCGCAACGGCGGCGCCGGTATGGATCGGCCGGATGCTGCCGCTGGAGGAATCGACAAAGATCGTCCCTTGCCAATCGGAAGTGCCGCAGCTTCCGGCATCAAGCATCGCCCTCGTACAGAATTTAAAGCGCCACATATTGCCGCCCAGATCGCCGATATAGGCCGTATCGATAAACCCGTCATTATCCGAATCCACAATGGAAGGCGGCGCCGGAAAGCTGTATCTCATTGACGGGCTCCGGGTATTAGAAGCAGTGTCGCTTGTATGGGTAAAACTCCACAGGATCTGACCATTGCTCAAATCCACGA
This sequence comes from Deltaproteobacteria bacterium HGW-Deltaproteobacteria-6, assembly GCA_002840435.1. Taxonomy (NCBI): domain Bacteria; class Deltaproteobacteria; species Deltaproteobacteria bacterium HGW-Deltaproteobacteria-6. Next base: position 59,959 of record PHAT01000010.1, on the reverse strand, counting down.
CATAAAACCCCTTCCCCCTTTTGTCGTCACAGGTGCCGTTTGAAGGACAAGCGTTTGCATTGTAGCCGGCGCCCAGAAAGCCGACCCATTTTTCCGTCACGGTCGAGCCGGACTTCGTCAGGATGCGTCCCATGAACATCTTGCTCCAGGATTCCCCCATATAGGGCGCCTGAGTCGTCGCGTCGAAGCCATTCAAACGCCACATATACCTCGGGTTCAGCGAATCGTTCAGGTCAAGGGCATAATAGCCGCAGTAATTGGGATAGGTAGCGCTGTAGGTCGGGGATAAACCGGAAGCGCAGTCTGCAGCGGAGCTCCAGAGGCGGTCCGTGCTGCCTCTGCCTTCGCCGAAAACTAGAAGGGTCTTCCAGTCCGCAGCAGATTTGGACGTGCCGGTACCACTGCCCAGCCAGACATCGGCGCCGGAAACGGGACCATCAACGAAGTACTGGTGGAGCAAAGCAGTGGGCTCCGCCGCATGCGTGATATTTTTTAATTTTGACAGGAGATTAGGGGGAACAAAGCTCCAGGCTTCCGTCATGTCACTGGTTTTGAAAGCGTGAAACTGTCCGTCGTTTGCCCCCGAGACGATGAGGCGGTTGCCGATAGCCGAAGTCCGGCAATGGGTGCAGCGATGGGCGCCGAAGGCGTTAACCGTTTTGGTGCTGTTGTCGGGACAACAGGTGACGGAACTGGAACTGGTATCCCGAAAGTCATCAAAAAAAGCCGACGGCGTTCCCACTGTGATGGGTGTGGATCGGAAAACATCGCCCAGCTTCCAGTTGTCCGGATTGTATGTCGCATTTCCCTGAATGTAACCGACAATGGCATCCCGTTGCGAAGTGAATGTGTCGTCGGTAAGGCCAAAATAGGTCGGGACAATACTGGTTGAAAAGCCGGTCAGTGTGTAGCTGTAAGAGGCAAGAGTGGTCGGCGATGTTGTGGTACAGCCCACACAGGTGTAAATATTTCTGCTGGTATAGGACGTTGACTGGAGGACCGTTCCCGCATCCAGAAGCATGGCGCCGACGGAACCGGCAGGTGAGATAACAACGCCTGCGGCATTTTTGACATCCTCCGTGGTAATTGCATATTTCCGCAGATGCCCGAACCAGAAGGGGTCGCCGTTAATGGGCTGGAAGGATCCTTCATAGACGAAGTTCTCATCTGCCGTCCGGGAGGACTGGATCGAGGCCTGTGAGAAGGAATAAGTGGCTTCCCTGATGATGTTGATGGCAGCCTGCAGAGACGTGGACACTTGATCGGCGTCTGCGGCTAAAAAAGCATAGCCGGATAGAGCTGCATAGCCCGGATCGTTGGTATTGGCTTTGAAATTGGGCTGATTACTTCCCTCGCAGGTGGCATCCGCAACATCGGTTGCCACCGTGCAGGCTCCAGCCGTATCCGGTGTAAAGCCGGTCACGCTCCCCGTATTGGCTTGGTTCGGATTGTCCGTCCCGCCATAATACGCCATCCAGTTGAGCGTTCTTTCCTGATAGTCAGGCATGGCAGCGCCGAAACCGATGACAAATACCTTGTAGCCCGCATCGGCTAGCGCCTTAGTCCGGGCAACGACTTCCCGACGCCTCTTATATTGGTTTTCCTGGCATTCCTGTCCGTTGCCGCCGCATACGTAAGTGTCGGCGCCGTCAGTAATAAAAATCACAAATTTTTTCCGGCAGGCGGCGGCGGCGTCGGCCGCCTTATGGACATCAAGATAGGTCTTGGCCTCATGCAAAGCAACAGCAGCCGGTGTGCCGCCGCTGGCCGCGGCCCCGCCCACTGAATAGGAACCAGTACTGGAAACAGTGCAACTCGTATTGCTGTTGCAATAAATCTGGCTGTATTTGGAACCAATATACCTTCTGCTATTGCTGCTGCCGGGGATTTGATTGCAACCGGTAGTATAGCTGTAAACCCCCCGGTGTTCCTCAGAATTAGCGTCTGTAGCACCGCAAACGGAGCTTCGGCAGCAGTCATATAACCGCATATAACCCATGCGGATACCCAAACTGCCCTCGTCCTGGCTGTCAATTGTGCCGTTGCCCGTGTCATCGAGAATTTTGAAGATGGCCCGTTTGGCGATAGCTAGGCGACTGCAATCAACATTATGTCCAACACCGGAACTGGAGTGAAAAGGCCCGGAACACGATGAATTTCCCCATATATCCGATCCACCCGCCGGATTATATGCCATGCTTCCCGAGAGATCCAATACAATCAGAGCGTCCGGCTGCGTGGACGAAACAAAAAGGGCCTCTTCTCCCGATACGGGCGCCGTGGCATTCCCGGTACCGGCGAAAAGCATTAAAAGGGCAATTCCCGATATCAGGGAAATGAATCTTCGCGGTTTCATAGAACCTCCTTAACGCATCATCGTTGAAATTTCTATGGGACCGTAACCGATGCCCACTCCTATGGTGACTCTTGTGCTATATTGCGTGTTAATGCCCGTGACATCGACATTATAGCGTCGCTGTCCCCATTGCTGGCCGCCGCCGATAGCGTAGCCGGTCAGGGGCAGAAATTCCGGGCCGCCCGTAGGCATGGTGGGCGTAGAGATGGTATAGACGGAATTGGGATCATTGGCTGAATCCACCTGAACCCCGGTGACGGCCGATGCCGCCATATTCTGGGGATCGAAACTCTGCATCATCCGGTGAATTCCCGTCTCCGCGGCGGTTAAGGCCTTCTTCTGGCCCACGTTCTGGATACTGACCTGCAGATCGCTGGTTGTAATATTGATAATCATTATGGTAATGGCCAAAAGGATCATGCAGGCTAAAACCGCCGTGACCAGGATAAACCCCTTTTCCGATGATAGCACTCGTTTACTGTATTGCATGATTCCTCGGTATGACGCTTGTGGAATAGATGAGTCTTTTGCTCTGACCGGTAGTGACATCAACGCCTTCTGTTTCTACCGCCAGCACAATCTCGATCCGGCGGATGTTCGGGATAAGCCCGCCGAGGTTGGTGCCGCTTACTGCAATTTCCGCCCCCGCGCCGTTAAAATACCGGAAAACGGGAATGCCCAGAGTGCCGTTAATAACCCGGATGGTTTTCCGGCCGGCAACCGTGTCGCCCAGGAAGGGCTGTCCGCCTCCGCAACTCGTCTCCCTGGTGATATATTGATTGCCCGTATCGTAGGCATAACGGATAACTTCATTGGCATCACCCAGCATGCCGTCACCATCACCGCCGCTGCCATCACTGATATCCATTTCAACAACAAGGGAGTTGGCTGTTGCCTCCTGAATACCGCGATAGGTCTGATTAGCCGCGGTGCCCAAACAGGTGCCGGAGGGAACAACCCAGAGACCAGTGGCGATTGTCGGATTATAGGAGGCCATTCCAATCTCCAGAGCCATGATGTCCAAAGCAGGTTTCACGTCCTGCTGGGCCGTCACTTTCCGTTCGATGTTGGTGGAATGACGCTGCGTGGAATTGACCGCTACGTAGACGGCCGCGAGAATAAACATGCTTACGGCCATGGCAATCATTAACTCCACCAGCGTGAATCCTTTGTCGTTTTTCATTGGCAGGCACTCCCCCCCGTGGCGCATCCGGCAGGGAAAGTGAAGCCATCCTGCCTCGTGACGACCAGGCTTTCCGAAATCCCTGTATGGCCTGTCCAGGCTACGCGCAAGGTAACTCTCCATACATTCGTTGCCAGGCTGGTGATCGAGCCGGTGACAGTAAACTGAGCGTCGCCGGACTGAGCAACCCCTTGGCCGCTGGCGTTAACCACGACCGGTGTTAAAGTGCCTGTCGTAACGCTGCAGCAGGGATTCATGAGCCTCGCTTCCTGCCTCACCAGCTGTTCATACAATATTCCCGATGCTCTGCCCATAAAGTCTGATTTCGCAGCATTCTTCCAGGCCGGAGAAACCAGTGAGAATACGGCCAGTACGGCTACAACCGTCAGAAACATGGCCATGACCACTTCCAGCATCCCCAGACCTTTTTTATTTTGTACCAACCGTACCATAAGTATTTCCCGCAGTATTTAAAATCGTCTCTTCTAATTCTCGATTATTTCATATCAAACGTAACATAGGCTTTACCTGTAACATTGGACTTAATGGTTGCCTTTGATGCGATTGAGTTGGTCAATACGACTGTCCCCGTGGAACTCGTTCCACGGGTTTCAAACTGGATCCAGTTTACCCATGGCCCTCCGGTAAAACTGGCTGACTGTATCTGAATGCTGCTGCCGTAGTCGCTCGATAACTTTTGCGTCAACACGAGGGGATGTGAAGCCGTTGCCAGTGAATAAATCCAATATCTGCTGCTGGTTCCGGCGGAAAAGACCATATAGTAAATCCTGCTCTCTGAAACTGCCTTCGCTTTACATTTCTGATAATCGGATGCGATATCTCTTGCCATATTTTTAAGGTTGGTGTTATTGGTGTAACGTTGCAAGTTAAAAACGGCTACTGACAACAGCACCCCGACGATGCCTATCACAACCATCAATTCAACTAAGCTGAAGCCTTTTTTAGTATTTAATTGCAAAATTAACCCCTAGACCAATTAACTTTCAAGGTTGTAGGTCCCGCAAGACACATGCCATTATGTAACGTCTCTATTAATCTATTATCACGAAACGATACATATTATTTTTCATAACAGCATATTACGCTTAATCATCTCTCCTGTCAATTTTCTCTGTGTTAAAACATTATTATCCAATTTGGTGATTTAAACATATTCGCCGGTTATTTTCACCGTCCATTTTAATATTGCGGCCACAAGAGGAATCTCATAAAAACATCGCCAAAAAACAGATAGGCGACTGCCGCCGCCGACAAAAACGGCCCGAAGGGAACAGCATATTTCATATCCTGTTTTTTTATCACCATAACGGCAATGCCTACCACTGCTCCCAGCAGAGAACTGACCAGCAAAATGAAAATCAACGATTTCCATCCTAAAAATCCGCCAATCATGCCCAGCAATTTAATGTCACCGCCGCCCATTCCTTCGCGCTTGGTTATCAACTCATAAACAAAGGCAATGGTAAAAAGGACACCACCGCCGACTAGCAGACCGATTGCCGCCTCCATCCAGGGCACTTTCACAACAAACACAGCTAAAATGAAAAAGACGGGGATGCCGGGTAAGGATAAGATATCAGGAATAATCTGATGATCCAGATCGATGAAGCTGATGATAATCAAAACTGCGGTAAAAATAAAGTAAACGAGGAAAATGAGCGTGAGGCCGTATTTCATGAACAGCAACAAGGCCAGAAGGCCGGTAATCAACTCCACCATCGGGTAGCGCCATGAAATCTTTTCACCGCAGTCCCGGCATCTGGCGCGGAGAAGGATAAAACTGATGATCGGGATATTGTCATAAAAGCGAATCGGGTGGTGACAGGCGGGGCACCGGGAAAGAGGTCTGACAATGGATTCCTCAGCCGGTATGCGAAAGATGCAGACATTGAGGAAACTGCCGATGACGGCGCCGAAAATGAAGATAAGACAATAAAGAAACAAAACCATGGCAAACCTTTTTTTAATTGTAATTTCTTTATATCAATGTGATTTGTTCAGGAATACCGGACTTTTTTCGAACAGCCCCGCAGCCCTGCCGCCTTATCCTTTCAAAGACTTAGGCCAGTAACTTTGCGTCCCGCCTTTTCAGATGGTTTGCCCTTTTCAGCTTGGATGCACATCATATTTTTTTTTCGGCAGAAGTCAATAGCAATATTGTGATTCTAATCACCAAAAATGATCATTTCTTGCGAAATTCGCGGCGCCGGTACTTTAGTGACGTCTTAACATAACAGTAAGGGCATCAACAATAAATTTCTTTGCATTGGTTTGGTCAATGAGGTAATAAAATCACCATGGATGATGAACACTATATGAAACTGGCCATAAAACTGGCCGCCAAGGGCAGTGGCTACGCCAGCCCCAATCCGATGGTCGGCGCCGTTCTGGTCAAGAATGAACGAATCGTCGGCCAGGGGTATCATCAATGCTGCGGTCAGAATCACGCGGAAGTCAATGCGATTCAAAGCGCAACGGAAGATGTCGCCGGTTCCACGCTCTATGTGACGCTGGAACCCTGCTGCCACCATGGCAAAACACCCCCTTGTACGGATCTCATTATCCGGCATAAAATCGCGCGGGTTGTAATCGGCACGACTGATTCCAACCCGCTGGTCTCCTGTCAGGGCGTGAACCGCCTGAAACGCGCAGGAATTGAAATTGCAACCGGTGTAATGGAAGATGAATGCCGCAATCTTAATGAAGTCTTCTTTCATTATATGGAGACCGGAATGCCTTTTGTGACCGTCAAATACGCACAAACGCTGGATGGGCGCATCGCCACGGCAACCGGACAATCGCAATGGATCAGTTCTCCCGCATCCCTGAAATTTGCTCATCAACTGCGGGCTCAACATGACGCGATACTGGTCGGAATCGGAACCGTTCTGAAAGATAACCCGACGCTGACGGTCAGGAGAGTTCACGGTCGCAATCCGCTGAGAGTTGTCGTGGATTCCGGTTTGACCATCACCACCTCAAGCAACATCATGCAAGATCTTTCCCGGACACCGACTCTGATCGTCACGACGAAGACTGCTTCCGATCCATATTTCCAGAAGCTGACGGCGGCAGGCGCGGAATTGGTCACAGTTGATTCTGATGACAATAATCGTATCCATCTGAAAAAACTCTTGAAGATTCTTGCCGCCAGAAATATCTCTTCCGTCTTGATCGAAGGCGGCGCGCAAATCATTACAACTGCCCTTCAAGACAATCTGGTTAATCGCCTGGTCACGATCATTGCTCCGAAAATCATCGGCAAAGGCATAGAAGCAATAGGCGATCTCAACATACGCGATCTTAAAGAAGCAAAATTATTATCCGTGAAACGCGTTGCAAGAAAAGGCGCGGATGTAATCATGGACAGCCGCGTATTGATGCCATCACGTTCTTTGCAGCCTTAACACCATCCAGCGCCGAACTGATAATTCCTCCGGCGTAACCGGCACCTTCCCCGCAGGGGTATAGTCCCCGGACATTCAGGCTCTGAGAATCGGATTCGCGGCAAATCCGCAAAGGCGACGACGTTCTGGTCTCCACACCGATTAAATGAGCATCAGGCGAAATAAAACCGGGCATTTTCTTATCGAACTGTTTTATCCCAACCCGCAAAGCATCGGCAACAAATTCCGGCAGCACGTCAGCAAGTTTTGCGGCCTTGACGCCGGGCAAAAAACTGGTCCGGCCGACAACCCCGGATGATTTATTTTCGACAAACTCGGAAAGCTGCTGAGCGGGAGCGCAATAGTTGCCACCGCCTGCCTCAAAAGCCCTGCTCTCCCACAAGCTGCGAAAGGCCAGACCGCTCAAAGGCTCGTTCTCCAAAGCAAAGTCTTCAACACGGACATTGGCAACGACGGCGCTGTTGGCAAATTCTCCGTTGCGCTCGCTGTTGCTCATGCCGTTGGTAATAATAAATCCTGGAAACGCGCTGCAGCCAATCACCTGCCCTCCCGGGCACATGCAAAATGTATAAACGGAGCGATTCAATTTACTGATGGCGGCGGTGACAAAATATTCCGCCGGCGGCAAATGAGGATGCTTCGACCACCGGCCGTATTGCATGGAATTAATCAGGCTCTGCGGATGTTCGACGCGCAACCCCATCGCAAACGGTTTGGCCTCCATTTTTACGCCGCGTTCATGCAGCATCCGGTAGGTGTCATCGGCGCTCTGGCCGATCGCCAGAATCGCTTTATCCGTTTTTATTTCCTGCCGGCCGTTGACAATAATTGCCGCGATTTCGTTATGCCGGATTATGATGTCGGTGACCAGGGCTTCAAATTGAACGACACAACCCAGTTCTCTTAACTTATTTCTCAAGTGAATGATGACTTCACGGAGTTTATCCGTTCCGATATGCGCCTTGGCGTCCGTCAGAATGGCTTCGGGCGAGCCCATTTCCACCAGTACTTTCTTCACCCAGCCCGCATAAGGATTCTTCGTCCGGCTGGTTAGTTTTCCGTCGGAAAAAGTCCCGGCGCCTCCTTCACCGAAAAGAACGTTGCTTTGCGGATCAAGCACACCTTCTTTCCAGAATGCCCGCACATCCGCTACGCGTTTTTCAACAGGCCGCCCCCTCTCCAGAAGCAGAACGGATAGTCCGCTTACGGCAAGCGTGTAGGCAGCAAAAAGACCGGCGGGGCCGCTCCCGATGACCACAACGGGAAGTCTCCCTGACAATCTGCGTGGTGGACCGGCCAAGGGCGTCTCAAGGTCCGGTTCATCATTAAAAGGCTGGATCTGTATTCCGTCCGGCATCTTTTCCCGCAGAATCACCGTGTCAGCCAAACTGATTTTAACGGCGTAAACAAAATGCGGAGGCTTGTTGCGCCTGGCATCCAGCGCTTTTTTGATCACTGTCAATGAAGCAATATCGGCCGTCTGAATGCCCAACGCGTCAGCTGCTTTTCGGGCGAGGCATTCCCCGGTATCATCTAAATTCAGTTGCAAACCATTCAGACGGATTACTCGCATTTTTTCTCCATTGCAAAAACTTAATAGCTATTGTAAATGTCCTCAAACTTTACGAAACGGATTCTCAACATATTAAAGGTTGGTGCTTGGCCATGCCATGGTATGCAATTTCCACTAAAAGCCGTCACGAATATAAAGCCCTCACCGGACTCTCCCAAAAAAATCTGACAACGTTTTTACCGGAGATGGAAGTATGGAGCAAGCGAAAAGACCGAAAAAAGAAGATTAGTGTGCCGCTCTTCCCCGGCTATCTGTTTGTTGAAGCCTCTTTGGATAACGAAACCAAACTGGTCATCCTGAAAACAACCGGTGTTGTTCGAATTCTGGGAAAAAAGGAAAATGCGGAACCTCTGCCGATACCGGAAGAAAAAATTATCGCTCTCCAACGCATCGTGGATAAAAAAGTGGAAATGTTCGCCATCCAGTATCCTAAATTGGGCGAACCGGCGCGGATTATGGATGGACCCTTTGCCGGCATTGAGGGCACGGTCATTAAAAGCGATCCGGAAAAGGAACTCTTCGTTATTTCCATCGATCTGATGCAGCGCTCCGTGGCCATTAAGCTGGAAGGTTTTCAAATCGGTAAGATTTGACGATCTTTATATTAGTGACATGAATGTTAATCTAAAAATACTTGACATTCTGAACATTCTGAGCAAGATAGCTTCCGCCGAACGTGATTGAATCACAGGCAAAAACTGATTTGGGGACATGCTTTGAAAGGATATATCAAGATAAAGAAGGAACTTTGCAAGGAGTGTCACCTCTGCATTCATTTTTGTCCGAAAGGCCACATAATGGCATCCAATGAGTATAACGCTCAAGGATATCATCCTGTATGCGCCAATGAAGAAAAGGAATGCAACGGCTGCGCGATTTGCGCCACAATGTGTCCGGATGTGGCAATTGAGGTTTACCGTGAATAAAGTATTAATGTCAGGAAACAATGTTATCGCTGAAGCTGCAATTCGCGCGGGCTGCCGTTTTTATGCCGGTTACCCCATTACCCCGCAAAACGAAATCACCGAGTATATGGCTGAACATATGAGGAATGCCGAGGGGGGCGTGTTTATCCAATCGGAAAGCGAAGTCGCCGCCATCAATATGATCGCCGGGGCCGCCGCAACCGGTGCAAGAGTCATGACATCCTCCTCCAGCCCCGGCATTTCATTAAAACAGGAAGGCATTTCTTCCATGGCCGCCTGTGAACTTCCCGGGATCATCGTCAATATCATGCGCGGCGGCCCGGGATTAGGCAATATCCGCCCTTCACAGGGTGATTATTTTCAGGCCACCCGCGGCGGAGGCCACGGCGACTACCGCACCATCGTGATTGCTCCGGCAACCTGCCAGGAACTGGCGGATTTAACCATGGATGCTTTTGATCTGGCCGATAAGTATCGCACACCCGTGATGATCCTGGCGGACGGCATGATGGGACAAATGATGGAACCTGTTATTTTCAAGAAACCCAAGCCCCGTCAATACCCTGAAAAGTTCATGCTGCGCGGTGCGGGAACAGGTAAGAGCAAATTCATCCGGGGCCTTCTCCTTGATGCAATTGACAGTGAAGAACACAATTGGAAACTGGCTCGTAAATATGAAGTAATTACTAAAAATGAGCCCCTCTTTGAAGAACATAGAGTAGACGATGCGGAACTGGTCATCGTGGCTTATGGCACAGCCGCCCGTATTGCCAAGGGCGCCATTAAAAGATTACGCGAACACGGCATGAAAGTCGGCCTGTTTCGTCCGATCACCCTCTGGCCCTTCCCGGAATTGAAATTACGAACCCTGTCGTCAAAAATTAAAAATTATCTCGTTTTTGAAATGAGCACCGGCCAGATGTTGGAAGATGTTCGTCTGGCTTTGCAGGGTTATGCCAACATTGATTTTCATGGACGACCGGGCGGCGCTGTGCCGACGCCCGCGGAACTGGCCAATGTCGTCGCCAAAATTTACGACAAAAAAGATTAATAGACTATTGATCACGCTTAAGGATCACAAATATATGGCAAAGATAGTTTTTCAACACCCCAAAAGCTTAAAAGAAGCTATTTACCACTATTGCCCCGGTTGCGGTCACAGTATTGTCCATCGGTTGGTTGCCGAAGTAATTGATGAGATGGGCATAAGAGGCATTACCATCGGCGTTCCTCCCGCGGGATGCGCCGTTCTGGCTTACAACTACTTTGACGTAGATATGATCGAAGCGCCCCATGGACGCGGCCCGGCCATGGCCTCAGCCATCAAGCGTTCACTCCCCGATCGCGTCGTTTTTTCTTATCAGGGCGACGGAGACCTTGCCGCCATCGGAATTGCGGAGAGCTTTCACGCCGCCAATCGCGGCGAAAATATTACCGTCATTTTTATCAACAATGCTGTGTACGGCATGACTGGCGGGCAGATGGCCCCGACCACGTTGCTCACTCAAAAAACAACGACCAGCCCGACCGGCCGTAAAAAAGAATTGGACGGTCATCCTGTCAAAGTCAGTGAGATCTTTTCACAGCTGGGAGGATCAACCTATATTGAGAGATGTTCGGTTAGTTCTCCGGCCGGCGTTAACAAAACAAAAAAAGCCATCAAAAAAGCATTTCAGTGCCAGATCGACGGTCTTGGATTTTCAATGGTGGAAATTTTGTCTTTATGTCCGACCAACTGGAAAATGTCATCAATTGATTCCTGTAAATGGATTGATGATGTTCTGAGCAAAGAATTTCCCCCCGGTGTATTTAAAGACACCATCGCCGAAACAAAGAAAGACGCGGAGGCAGCGTCATGATCGTGAAAACCATTTTTTCCGGGTTCGGCGGCCAGGGCGTTTTAATGATGGGCATCAGTCTGGCCAACAGCGCAATGAACAAAGGCTATCACGTCACGTATCTTCCCGCCTATGGCGCGGAAATGAGAGGCGGCACGGCCAACTGCACCGTAGCGGTAGGCGACGAGGAGATTGCGTCACCTGTTGCTTCGGAACCGGATTATCTGATTGTGATGAACTCACCTTCCCTGTTTACATTTCAGAATAAAGTAAGTGCCGGCGGGAGTATTTTTATTAATTCATCCATCATTGACGCGCGTCCCAACCGCCAGGATGTCAAAACCATCTGTGTCCCTTGCGCCGACATGGCTCAGGAACTCGGCAACAGCCGCGTGGCCAACATCATCATGATGGGCGCCTTCATTAAAAAATCAGGTGTCGTTTCTTCTGAAATTTATCTTAAAAGTCTGGAAACAATTATGGGCAGCAGAAAGAAAGCCCTTGCGGAAGTAAACCGCAAAGCCTTTGCCGCCGGATTCGATTACGTTAAAGATTAAGGATACTTTATGGCTGTCAAACAAATATCTGTCTTATTAGGCAACATTCCCGGATCTTTCGCCAAACTCACCCATATTCTGGATACGGAAGATATCGGCACCATCGCCGTATCCGCCGCCAGTATCGAACATGACAGCCGCGTCCGCCTCGTCGTAAATGATCCCGACCGCGCCGCAGCGCTTTTAAGCAGTTTCAATTTTAACATTGAAGTAACACCCGTACTGGCGGCCGAAGTTCCCCTCCATGCAGGCCGGATCAACGCTATCCTGAAACCGCTGGCTAAAGCGGATATTAATATCCTTTACCTTTATACCACCATTAACCGTATCGGCAAGGAAACCATCGTCATTATCGGCGTCGATAAACTGGAAGAAGCCAGAGAAATTCTTACAGAAAACTGGATAAATCTGATAGGCGACGAGATTTATTCGATCCCTTGATTTTGAGGATCGACCATGCCGGTATCTTCAGATAAAGAAAAAGCACTTGCTGCCAGAATGCAGGAACTCGGCGTTTCAGAAAACGATTTTGAGGAATCCTTCGTCCGTTCTTCCGGCCCCGGTGGACAAAAAGTCAATAAGACATCTTCTTGTGTTCATCTTCTCCATATCCCGACAGGCCTTGCCGTCAAATGCCAGCGGGAAAGATCACAATCACTGAACCGCCATCTGGCGCGTCGTCTATTACTGGACAAAATTGAATTGCAGCAAAAGGGATTTATCGCTCAGGAACAGGATAAAATTGAAAAATTGCGCCGCCAGAAGAGAAAACGAAGCAAACGGGCAAAAGAAAAGATACTTACGGCCAAACATCAGCAAGCCCAGAAAAAAGAATTGCGCGGTAAAGTTGTAGTCGAGGAATAGTGAAGGTGTCGTTAACCCCGCCCGCTTCGCTCGGGGGTGATTGAAGCATTTGTCTGCAAGCAGACAAACCGCTTCGATACTTAGAGAAGGTTATTATTCTGATTTGCCCCTCTCACCTCCCCGCAAGCGGCTCGGTTCATGGTGGCATTGTATTCGACTTGCAAATTTCAGTGTGCTTCGCTTCGGGAATTTAAGGTGTCATTAACCCCGCTTCACTTCGTTGCGCGGGATAAGTTCACCTAAAATTTCCGCTTGTGACCTTTAGGTTATGCGCTTCACTTCGGGAATTTAAGGTGAACTAAAAAAGGGAGAAGAAGTCCTTTGTTATTTGCTTCTTCTCCCTTTATAAAATAGCTAATTATTTTTGACTAACCGATACCGGCCAACTTTACTAACGGGTTGGCGAACAGCATAACCAGAGAGATAACCAACGCGTAAATTGCGACGGATTCCGTCATAGCCATACCGACCATCATGGTTAACATAACTTTACCCTGAGCTTCGGGATTTCTACCCACTGCATTACTTGCACCGCTTGTTGCCTGCCCAAGACCAAGACCTGCGCCTACTGCGCCGAAACCAATTGCAAAACCAGCGCCAAGCAGAGCGCAACCGATAACAATGGCTTTTGTGTAATCAACACCTGCTGTGGCAGCCTGAGCCGCTTCGGGAGCTGCAAATACAAAGGGAGCGGAAACAATAACCAACGCGAACGCCAGCACGGAATAAATCAAACTCTTTTTCATTTAAAGCCTCCTGATTTTTTTGTTATGCCCGAAACCGTCAAGTATTTTATTTTTTATAACCTCCCTTCCTTAAATTTCGACGACTACCGGTCATTTGTATTCTTTTTTAACGATCAATAAAGAGATTGTCAAGAAATATTTGCAAAACAGGTGACTAAATATTTACCTGAACACCCGACTTGATTTTATAACGCAAGCAGGATAGAAACAACGGCTATGGAAACATTCAGCAAACAGAAATTAAGAGCGGCCCGAATCCTCCAATCTGACATTCCGCTTGTCATGAAACCTTTTACGCAAATTGCCGATACCTGCGGTCTCAAAAGCGATGCATTAATAGCCTGGCTTAAAGAGCTTTCCCAAAAAGGTGTTGTAAGAAAGTTCGGCGCAATTCTCAGGCATCAAAAAGCCGGATATCGCAAGAATGCCCTGGTGATGTGGTCAGTTCCGATTGATGCCGTCGAGAATGCCGGCAAGCTATTTGCCGGACTACCATTCATTTCACATTGCTACGAAAGAAAGCCGGCTTTTCAAAATAAATATAATCTCTTTACGATGCTGCATGCACAGGATGATGACATCTCGTCCATGCTCAGCACCATGTCCGAATTAATCAGCAGCAACGATTTTCTTATTCTGGAAAGCCTGCATGAATATAAAAAAACATCTCCGGAGTATTTTTAATGACCGCTAATATTGAAAATCCGTTTGCCGCAGCCAGTCAAGTGATCGCAGGCGGCGTGAATTCCCCCGTACGCGCCTGGAAATCGGTTGGCGGTGATCCGGTTTTTGTGAGCCGCGCTCAAGGCAGTAAAATTTATGATTCCACGGGCAGGGAGTATATCGATTATGTTCTCTCCTGGGGGCCGATGATTTTGGGACACGCTCATCCGGAGGTCATTGCCGCTATCTGTCAGGCAGCGCAAAAAGGAACCAGTTTCGGAGCTCCCACCGATGCTGAAACAAACATGGCCCGGCTGATCAGTGAAGCGATTCCATCCATTGAACGGGTGCGAATGACCAGTTCCGGCACAGAGGCCACCATGACGGCTATTCGCCTGGCCAGAGGCTATACAGGCAGAAACATGATCATTAAATTTGACGGCTGCTACCACGGTCATTCCGACTCTCTTTTAATTAAAGCCGGCTCCGGTGTAACAACACTCGGCATTCCGGGCTCGCCGGGGATTCCCGAAGAGCTGGCCAGGCTTACTTTGAGCCTTCCATACAATGATATTAATGCCCTGGAGAACGCGATTGAGCGTTACGCATCGCAACTGGCCGCTGTGATCATTGAACCGATCGTGGGCAACATGGGCGTTGTTCTCCCACAGGATGGTTTCTTAAATAAATTGCGGGATCTGACAGCCCGAAACGGCATCGTGCTGATTTTCGACGAAGTCATTACGGGTTTCCGATTTCACTTCGGCGGATACCAGAACCTGATCGGCATTAAACCTGATCTGACCTGTCTGGGAAAAATCATCGGTGGCGGCATGCCGGTAGGCGCATTAGGAGGCAAACAAGAAATCATGGAAAGACTCGCCCCCATCGGTGATATTTACCAGGCGGGAACCCTTTCCGGAAATCCGCTCGCCATGAGCGCCGGTATCGCTACGCTCAACATTCTCAAATCCCAAACAACTTCTTTTGCATCATTAACGTACCGGGCGGATGATCTTTGCCAGGAAGCGGAAAAAATATTCGCGAAGCAGGGCATTGCCGTCTGCATCAACAAGTTCTGTTCAATGTTCACCATTTTTTTTCAGGAAGGACCGGTGTACGATCTGAACACGGCGTTGAAATCAAAAACCAACCTCTATGCCCGTTTTTTTCACGGTATGGTCAAACACAATGTCTGGCTGGCCCCATCGCAATTTGAAGCAGGGTTCTTATCCTTTGCGCATACGGATAAAGACATCGACCAGACCCTTTCCGCTTTAGCGGAAACATTAAAAACCCTGTAACCGGTTTATTGACAATTAACAATCGATACGGTAAGACATTTCATCCGTTTGTCTTAAAATATTAGACTAATCGGGAATCCTGAACATGAAGATAATTCTGATCCTTCTCAATATGAAAACCATCTTTGAACCGGATCAGACACGGTCTCCGTGCACAAACTCTTGGAGCGATTTAAAGCTAACTCAACATTAAGGAGATTTATGAAAAAAGCATTTATTACAGGAATTACCGGACAGGATGGATCATATCTGGCTGAGTTTCTATTAAACAAAGGATATGAAGTTCACGGTTTGATTCGCCGTTCCAGCACATTTAACACGGATCGTATCGATCATCTTTACCACGATTCCCATGAACCGGATACAAAATTATTCCTGCATTATGGTGATTTGAGCGTTTCCGGTCAGCTCATGGATTTGCTCGCCTCCATCAACCCCGACGAAATTTATCATTTGGGCGCGCAAAGTCATGTACGCGTCAGTTTTGACATGCCCGAATACACCGGTGACATTACCGGATTGGGAACCTTGAGAATTCTGGAATCAATCAGAAAGACCGGCATCAAAACAAAATTTTATCAGGCTTCCTCCAGCGAAATGTTCGGCGCGGCGCCACCACCACAAAACGAGAATACTTTATTTCAGCCTCGCAGCCCCTATGCCGCAGCCAAAGTGTATGCCTATTACATTGTGCGAAACTACCGTGATGCTTACGGCATCTTTGCGACCAACGGTATCCTTTTCAATCACGAATCGCCGCGGCGCGGTGAAACATTCGTCACCCGTAAAATTACCCGCGCGGCAACACAAATCAAGCTGGGGCTTAGAGACAAGCTTTACCTGGGCAATCTGGAAGCCAAAAGAGACTGGGGCTTTGCCGGCGACTTTGTGGAAGCAATGTGGCTGATGCTCCAGCAGGATAAACCCGATGATTATGCAATCGCTACCGGTGAAACTCACTCGGTGCGCGAGTTTGCTGAAAAAGTATTCAGCAAACTCGGGTTGGATTATCATCAGCATGTGGCAGTTGATCCCCGTTATTTCCGTCCCACGGAGGTTGACGTTTTACTGGGAGACGCATCCAAAGCGAAAAAAGCTCTGAACTGGCAGCCCAAAACTTCCTTTGACGAGCTCGTAGATATGATGATCGCAACCGATCTGGAATTAGCTAAAAAGGAAAAAACTCTGATGGATGCGGGTTTTACCTGTGCAAACTCTGAAAGAATAAGTTAACATCAAATGTTAAAGGTGAAATACGTGCTTGAAAATAAACGCATTACTGTTACGGGCGGCAAAGGATTTCTGGGACATCACCTGATCAACAGGCTTAATGAATACGGTTGCCTGAGCATCAACATTGCCGATCTGCCCGAATACAACCTGACTAATCCGGTTGATATACGCCGCATGTTCGACACCACAAAACCTGATATTGTGATTCATCTGGCCGCAAAAGTCGGCGGCATCGGTTTTAATCAGGAAAAACCGGCTGAACTTCTGTACGATAACCTGATGATGGGCACGCAATTGATTCATGAAGCCTGGTTGCACAAGATAGAGAAATTTGTCGCCTTGGGTACCATCTGTGCTTATCCCAAATTTACGCCAGTGCCCTTTAAGGAAGAAGATATCTGGAACGGTTACCCGGAAGAGACCAATGCTCCTTACGGATTAGCCAAAAAAATGATGCTGGTTCAATCGCAGGCGTATCGGCAACAGTACGGTTTTAATTCAATCTTTTTACTGCCTGTCAATCTTTACGGGCCAGGCGATAATTTTAATCCCCGTTCATCCCACGTCATCCCGGCGTTAATTAAAAAATGTTTTGACGCGATGGACAGCCATTCGGACACCCTGGAGGTATGGGGAACGGGCCAGGCAACCCGTGAATTTTTCTATGTTGAAGACGCAGCAGACGCTATTTGTCTGGCGGCTGATTCTTACGAAAAAAGTGAACCCGTTAATATCGGAGCAGGTTTTGAAATTTCTATCAAAGATTTAACAGAACTGATTGCCGGTCTGGTAGGGTTTCCGGGAAAAATTGTTTGGGATACAAGCAAGCCGGACGGTCAGCCCCGTCGTCTGCTCGATACATCCAAAGCGATGAAAGAATTCGGTTTTAAAGCAGCAACAGATTTAAGCACTGGCCTGAATAAGACCATCGACTGGTATAGAAAAAACCGTCACTTTTTAAATAAATAATGAACGCCGGTCATGTTTTTGTTTGACTTTGTTTATCGCACATGTTAAGGAGCTCATCACTAAATGGATAGCGAAACCAAAAAATTGGGCATCCAGATGGCCTATGCCAGCAGTATTGGAATCGCAATGGTTCTGGCAATTTTTGGTTGCCTCCTTTTAGGAAGTTATTTAGATCGGAAATTTGATTCCGGCCATGTATTCACCGTCGTTTTTCTATTGATCGGAATTTCGGCCGGATTTCGTAACATATATGTTTTAGTGCAAAGAAATTTCAGAGATGAAGAATCCATCATAAAGAGTTTAAAAAGTGAACCTCATCGCCAAAGACCCGCTCCAAAGAAAACTTGAAATTGCCAACTGGATCATTTTGGCAGTCTTGGTCATCCCCTCTTTCATTTTTGCACCGACAAAATTCTACCTGGGCGTTCTCCTGGGCGGTTTTATCAGCATTCTCAACTTTTACGGAATGGAACTTGGTTTGCGCGGTCTTTTCAGAAATCCTTCCGGAAATGTCAAACGACCGACCATGGTCAAATATTACATTCGCCTGGCCTTGACCGCTGTTGTTTTGTATTTTCTAATCGCCACTGATACCGTAAATATCATCGGCCTGCTTATTGGACTTTCCGTGGTGGTAATCAATATCGTTTTCACGGTGATTACCACCCTGGCAAAAAAAAACTTTATTGAGGAGGTTAGTTAGAAACAAATGGAACCCCTAATATTCTTCCACACGACCTGGCTGAAAGATGTGGGCATTAACATGACCATTGTTTTCAATACTTTGTTTATAGTTCTTCTGCTGTCCGTGCTTTCCTTCCTGGCAACACGGCGTTTGCAGGTTTACCCGGGACGTCTGCAAAATGTTATGGAAGTCATCGTGGACGGCCTTCACACATTGTTGCTCGACACGATGGGAACCCATGGAAAAAAGTTTTTTCCGTTAATCGCCACGATCGGGCTTTTCATCTTTACGTCAAACATGATCGGAATCATTCCCGGATTTGAATCACCTACTGCCAACATCAACACAAATCTGGCCATGGCACTGGTTGTATTCTTCTCAACACATGTCATCGGCATCATCACCCACGGCTTCAAGTATATCAAACAGTTTCTGGGACCTGTCTGGTGGCTGATTCCACTCATGCTACCTATTGAGCTCATCAGTCATCTGTCGCGGCCTTTGTCTCTGACCTTCCGGTTATTCGGCAATATCGCAGGTGAAGACATTGTTCTCCTGGTTGTTCTGCTTCTGGTGCCGCTGATTGTTCCGCTGCCCATTATGTTCTTGATGATCTTTACCTCAGTCGTTCAGACACTGGTTTTCATGCTGCTGTCCATGATGTATATCGGCGGCGCGATGGAGGAAGCTCATTAACATTGCGGTGAGTTGGCATTAAACAAAGATAGTATCCTGACCAACAAACATATAATATAGTAACAACAAAAAAAGCAGCTGACGGCAATCGCTATCAGCTGCTTTTTTCTTCTTTTACCGAGGCTGTCTAACTCTTTGTCTTATGAAGATTTTTTAAATTTATCTCATCTGATGCTTGACGATATGATTCAATAGTAATATTGACCTTTGGGATTATTTATTTAAGGGAGTTTTTATGCACAGTCTGGGAATTAATATCGGCTCCTCGAATGTTAAGGTAGCCATGCTGGAAGGAGATGATATTGCATGGAGCGCCGTAGAACCTCATGAAGGAAACTTTCTCGATACCCTCAAAAAGATTCTTTCAAGCCGTCATTTACCACTGGACATCAAAACACTGGCCACCGGTACCGAAGGCCGGCATCTTTTAAATATCAATAGTGTCATTGAACCTCTCTGCATCGAAAGAGCTCTGCAAAAGCTCAATCATCAAATTGATGCGCTTGTTTCTCTCGGAGGAGAAGATCTTGTCGTCTATACCATCGACAAGAATAATAAAATCATTACCAGTTTTTCCGGCAACAAATGTGCGTCCGGCACCGGCGAATTTTTCAAACAGCAGCTCGCACGGATGAACATGAAGCTCAGCGATATTAACAACATCCCTAAAGACTGCCGGGTGCTGAAGCTTTCTTCGCGCTGTTCGGTCTTCATGAAAAGCGATTGCACACACCGTTTGAACAAGGGCGAAGCCAAAACCGGCGATATTGTCTTATCGCTCTCCGATGTCATGGCCATCAAAGTCGTCGACTTTCTGAAAAGAGCCAGAATCGAAAAAGGAAAAGTCCTGCTCGTTGGCGGCGTAACGCAAAATCCGTACATTCTGCGCTTCATCCGTGAGCGTATGCCGGACATCGAATTCATTGTCCCCGAAGAGGCGGCCTATTTCGAAGCGTACGGAGCGGCGCTGATGGCCGCAATCTCCGGAAGCAGCCTGCCTTCTTTAAATTCATTGTTTAAAAAGAGCCACATTCAGTTTAAAAGATTTAAAAGCCTGCAAACCGCTCAGGGGAGAGTGACCTACCTGCCTTCACAAAAAGGCAAAGTCAAAGCCGGCCATGAATATATCCTCGGCGTCGATGGCGGTTCCACCACTACAAAAGCCTGCCTCATCGACATCGAAACCAGTGAAGTTACCGCATCTTTTTATGGCCGCACGCACGGCGATCCGGTCAACTCACTTAAAAACTGTCTCATCGAAATAAAAAAACAAATTCGGGAAGATATCGGCGACGGGAAAATCAACATCACGCTGGCTTCCACAACCGGCTCTTCGCGGGAAATTCTCGGCGTGTTTCTGGAAACACCTGCCGTTTATAATGAGATCATTGCACATGCCGTCGGCACTTCCTTTTACCGGGACAATATCGACACCATCTTCGAAATCGGCGGACAGGACGCCAAGTATGTGTCTCTGAAAAACAAAGTCCCGATTGATTACGCCATGAATGAAGCCTGTTCCGCGGGAACCGGATCATTCCTGGAAGAATCGGCGCAGGGCGATCTGAATATTTCCGACGCCGCTCTGATCGGCGACATCGCGCTTGCCGCCAGAGAGCCACTGAAGTTCGGCGAACACTGCTCCGCCTTTATCAATTCCGATATACGCAACGCCATTCAGCAGGGCGCAACGCGCGAAGATATTACCGCGGGCATTGTCACCTCTATCGTGTCCAATTACCTCAATCGCGTCGTGGGTAATCGGACCATCGGCAAAAATATTGTACTGCAGGGCGGCGTCGCCAAGAACAAAGCCGTCCCGCTGGCCTTTGCGATGCTTCTGGATAAGGACATTCTGGTGCCGCCTGATCCCGAACTGATGGGTTGCTTCGGCGTGGGCATTCTGGCCAAGCAAAAAGTCACCGAAGGATTTCTGACCAAAGGCGCCTATGACATTGATCAAATCCTCGCCACCAGCATTATCTATGAAAAGGAATTTCAGTGTAAAGCCTGCGACAATTTCTGTCCGATCCGCATTCTCAATGTCAATGGCCACAAATACATGTTCGGCGGCCGCTGTAATAAATACGCCAATATGCGGAAGAAAAAAGTTTTCAATGAAGCCTGCGTGATCGACTACATTGAAAAACGCAATGACATCCTTTTTAAGGAATGCGCCCCCGATCCGGCCACGCTGATCAGAAAAAAAGATTATATCGTCGGCATCCCCCGCTGTTTTTCCATTTATACGCTCTGGCCCCTCTATTCCTGGTTTTTCCATACGCTGGGAGTGGAAACATTTGTCTCCGAAGAGATTTCTCACGAAGGAACGGCGCGTGTGGAAAGCAGTTACTGTTTCCCGGCGGAAATCGCGCATGGCGCCGTTCAGGATATCTTTAACCGCAAAATCGATTATATCTTCCTGCCGCATTTCCGCGATATGGAAAGTTATGAAAAAATTGCTCCGGCCAATTTCTGCCCGATCACACAGAGCCTGCCCTATTATATCCAGAAGGCTTTTCCGGAGATTCCAGACGAAAAATATTTAGCGCCGGTGGTCAGCTTTATGTATGGACTTGAAAAAGCCGCCGAACCGTTTGTCACGATGGCCGCCAAACTGGGCTTCGGCGAAAGCGAGGCGAAAAATGCTTTTGCCGTCGCCTATGAAAAACAAATGGAATGTTTTTCCCAATTTTCCAGATTGGGAAAACAAGCGCTTGAAGAGGCCCGTCTGGCCAGGCGTGCGGTAATCGCCGTTCTGGGACGTCCTTATAACTCCTTTACCGCCGATGCCAATATGGGCATCCCCCGGAAATACACCTCCCGCGGTTATTCGATCATTCCGTTTGATATTCTTCCCTTCGAAGATCAGACTATCTATCCTAACATGTACTGGTATTACGGCCAGCAGGATATGAAAGCCGGCGCACTCCTGAAGGATGAAGACAACATTTTTGTCACCTACATTTCCAATTTTTCCTGCGCCCCTGATTCCTTCATGCTGCATTATTTAAAATGGATCATGGGCACCAAACCATTTCTGATTCTGGAGTTGGATTCCCACACGGCGGATGCCGGCGTCGATACCCGCATTGAGGCGTTTCTGGATATCATCGAAGGTTACCGTTCCAAACTCACCGATATTCGTGAGGAACGATACGACAATGGCCTGCGGTTCATCAACAATCCCGGTGAGGAAATCCACATTAAAAATATCATCACCGGCGAAAAAATCCCGATTAAAGGAAACCCGCGTGTCAAACTGCTCCTATCCAATATGGGCAGACTCTCGGCGGAATTGATCGGCGCAACAATCCGGGGGTTGGGCGTCAACGCGGAAGCCATGCCGGTGCCGGACATCTATACGCTGCAGATGGCTCGCAATCACGCCTCCGGCAAAGAGTGCCTGCCGTCGCACCTTGTCTTAGGCAGCGCTCTCAAGTATTTATCCTCCGACCAATATCGCAAGGATGAAATCTATATTCTGTTTGTGCCCACAACAACCGGCCCTTGCCGAACCGGTCAGTATTTTGTTTTCTATGAAAACCTATTCAAGGATTTGCGTCTGGAAAATGTCCTTGTCTTCACCCTGGAGGCAGATAATTCCTACACCGAACTGGGTCCGGAATTCACCAAGTACGCCTGGTGGGCGACGGTCATCGGCGACTATATGAAAGATGTCGAAACATCTTTGCGGACATGCGCGGCCGATCCTGTCGAGGCTATGAGGATCTATGATCAGATCTGGCAAAAAATGCTCAGCGTAGCCGAGCAGGATATTACCAAAGTTCTGCCGGTTCTCAAGGATATCGCCTCGACAATTTCTCAAATACCGCTGGCCAGAAAAATGGAAGACTGCCCGAAAGTGCTGATTGTGGGTGAAATCTACGTCCGGCGCGACGATTTCGCCGTTGATGAACTGATTCAACAGTTCAGCCGTCACGGCATCGTCGGCAAGGTATCGAATGTCGCCGAATGGTTTTACTATTGCGACTTCGTCCGGCACTACGAGCTCAAAAAGAAATTGAACCTGACGCCGTGGTACAGGCGTTTATTCGCCCGGGAGTTTCGCGACATCATCGATTGGAAAATTGAACATACCTATAAAAAAAATGTGGAAAAAAACATTCGCGACACGCTGCGCGTAACCGGACTGGTGCCCAGTACGCCTCATGATATGAAAGCCATCATGA
This sequence comes from Deltaproteobacteria bacterium HGW-Deltaproteobacteria-6, assembly GCA_002840435.1. Classification (NCBI taxonomy): domain Bacteria; class Deltaproteobacteria; species Deltaproteobacteria bacterium HGW-Deltaproteobacteria-6. Next base: position 36,745 of record PHAT01000010.1, on the reverse strand, counting down.
AAAACACGGAAAAGCATTTTGTCAGCCATGAACTGCATTCGGAAATCAGCATCTCCAGCGGCGTGGCCGCTACCGCCATGATGGACGGCTATTCGGGCATCGTCAACATTTCCCCGTTTGCCTGCCTGATCGGCCGCGTCATCGAAGGATTATTCACGCCATGGGCCAGAGAAAGAAAATATCCGGCGATTTCCATTGAAATCGACGGGAACCTTTTACCGCCCAATGTTTTAAGCAAACTGGAAATTTTCATGCTTAACGTCAAGCGATTCCGCGGCAAAGGAGACAGCCATTCCATGGTAGAGCGGGAAGGCGCAAAACCGGCGGCGATAGACAGAAAGATTATCCGGTAAAAAAAGCGGGCACAAGGCCCGCTTTTTTTATCTGCGCATTCGGAAGATCATCTCTAAGCTTTTTTCGGCTGTTTAAGCAATGCAAACGCCAGAACGATTCCTGCAGCCGCGAGAACGGCTGTGGGATAGAATGCATAGGTGTATGTCCCGAACACATCTTTGGCCTGACCGGAGATAATACCACCGACGATAGCGCCCACGCCGTATGCAAAAAAAACCACGCCATAGTTGCGCGCATAATTTTTCATCCCGAAGAATGCCGCTGTTGCAGTCGGAGCAATGGCCAGCCACCCCCCCAGGCAAAGCCAGAATCCGATAAAGCTGAATGTATAGAGTCCCGTATCACCTTCTTTGGCCGCAATCATAATAATTGACACAACAAGGATCACGATCAAATTAAGGATGCTGGCATTGCGGGGATTAATCTTGTCCGTCAAAAATCCGAATAGCGGACGACCCAGCGCGTTGAAAATAGCGAATACACCGACGAGCGTCGCAGCCGTCTCACCTGTAATTTTGATGATCTCGTTGCCCACCGGTTTGGATATACCAATAGCCATCAGTCCGGCAATCGACCCGATAAGAAAGCAGAAAAACAATCCCCAAAATGTCGATGTTTTCGCCATTTCTCCGGGGGTAAAATCCGTTGCGGCGACTGCTCCCGCGGCCGGCTTCCAACCCGCCGGCACCCAACCGGCGGCGGGAAAATGGAAAGGCAGACTTAAGACAACCAGAATAATACCGAATGCAACACCGAAATACAGGAAGGTGTTCGACAATCCAACAGAAGGAATCAGCAAGGAAGCAAGCTTGCCCGTGCCGCCGAAACCTGCCAGCGTCAATCCGACAGCCAATCCTTTTTTATCCGGGAACCATTTGGCCCCCATGGCCACGGGGCAGCCATAGACGAGGCCGACACCCGAGCCGGCAATCACCCCATAGGTCAGGGTCAAAACCCAGATATTCGATGCGAAACTGGATAAAAACCAGCCCAACCCGACAATAATACCGCCAATGATTCCCAGTTTGCGCGGACCCAATTTCTCCATCATGCGCCCACCGAAAAACATGGTAACGGCAAAAAACGCCAGGAAAACCATAAAAGGCAGGTTCGCCATGGACGCGGAAACGTCAAAGGCTTTTCTGACCGGTGCCAGAAAAATACTGTAAGCATAAACCGCCCCCAGACACACACACATAATCAATCCCAAAACCACATAAACCCACCTGCCACTTTCCGCAGGCAGTCCAAACAGCTTGACATCGTTACTCATTAAATACCCCCTCATAAAATTAGTAAATATTTCGATTTTCGGTTTTTATAGTTTAATATTTCAAGAGTCAATAAAAATGTCTAAAATTTGGTTATAAAATTCCGCATCAACTATTTATTGTTTTATGGTAAATGAAGTTTCGATCTGGAAGGAGCATGGAAATTGACGGATAAGAAAAACGGCACCACAGGGATAATTCTCGCAGGCGGCAAAAATTCCCGCATGGGGACTAACAAAGCGTTTCTGGAAATCGACGGAATTCGCCTGATTGATAAGACAATCAATATTTATCATGAGCTATTTTCCGAAATCATTATCGTCACGAACGATCCCCTGTCCTATGTCGAATTCACAAACGCGATTATTGTCACCGATATTTACAAAGGAAAGGGACCGCTCGGGGGTATCTACACAGGGCTTTTTTACGCGAAAAATAATTACGCATTTGCCTGCCCCTGTGACATGCCGTTTCTCAATCAGGATTTCATCGAATATCTGACCGGTCAATCAGGAAAGCACGATGTCATCGTCCCGGAACTTGCCGAAGGGTATCAGCCCCTGCACGCCATTTACTCGCGCAATTGTCTGCCTTCCATTAAACGTCTGCTGCTGATGGATAAACTCAAGATCACCGGTTTTTACAGGGACATGCGCGTGCTACCGATTAATGAACATCAGATTTCCCCGTTTAACAAAAACGGACGTCTCTTTCAAAATTTGAACACACCGGAAGATCTGGAGCAGTTGATCGAAAAATAATGAGCTGTTTTTCACCTGTATAAACATCTTGACAGCATTTTCCTTCTGATATAGATATTTTTCATAACAAGAATGAACGTTCATTCATAGCTATGGAGCACAAATACTTTGCTGACTTCCGATAAACGCACCGATATTATGCAAGCGGCCCTGGAACTTATTGCCGAACGGGGTTTTCACGACGCTCCGATGTCTGAAATAGCCGATCATGCGCAAGTGGCCGCCGGAACGATCTACCGGTACTTCGAAAACAAGGACGTGCTCATTAATGAGTTGTTTCAGGAAATTGAAGACAGGTTAATGGAGGTTCTCCTGTCCAATTATCCTGAAAGAAAGCCCGTAAAAGAACAATTTTTTTATGTATTCGGTGAACTTTGCCGATATTTATTAACAAATCCGCTTCATTTCCGTTATATGGAACAGTTTTTCAACTCCCCCTACGGAATCTCCAAACGCCGCGACAAACTTTCGGGCAAAAATATCAATCAGGATAGACGTGACGCACTCAAAGAAATCTTCGACGTGGGGATCTCTCAGCAGATATTGAAAGATTTACCGGTGAGTGTGCTTTCTTCACTGGCCATCGGTCCCATGCTCTATGTGATACGTGACCATACCCTCGGTTTTGTTGTATTGGAGGAACCTCTGATCCGGCAAATTACCGAAGCCTGCTGGGATGCAATTAAGAGGTGAAACGCTTTTTTATGCTAAAATACCGGATTTTTTATTTTGAATTATGAATACCCATTTGTATTCACATTAAATTGTTCCACTTTGTTTCGACCATGATCACGATGCCGTCACACGGACATCATCGGTGATGGCCGCAAAATCTCGAATAGTAGGGGTATCCAATGAAAAAAGATTACAGAGTCGGGCTGATGACTGCTACAGTCTTTATTACCGTGGGTTTGCTTCTGGGCGGATGCGGTGACAAGAAGGGCGGTCCTCCTCCGGTTCCCGAAGTTGCAGTTGTCACCATCCAGTCGAAGCCGGTGGCTACCACAACCGAACTGACCGGCCGGACATCCGCCAATTTAGTTGCCGAAGTGCGTCCCCAAGTGGGCGGTATCATCCAAAAGCGCCTGTTCACGGAAGGCGCTGATGTGAGGGCCGGTCAGGTACTCTTTCAAATCGATCCCGCCCTCTATCAGTCGGCACTCGAAAATGCCAAAGCCGCGCTGGCCCGTTCCGAGGCTCAGCTTACAGCCATTCAATTGAAAACGAATCGATTGCGGGAATTGCTTGCTGAAAAGGCTGTCAGTCAACAGGATTATGACGATGCATCCGCGGCATTGAAACAAACGCAGGCAGACATACAATATGCAAAAGCAACGCTTGAAACAGCCCGCATTAACCTGAAATACACCACCATTAGCGCGCCTATTTCGGGCCGTATTGGAAGATCCAGCGTCACGGAGGGCGCCCTGGTGACAACTCAGCAGCCCGTGGCATTAGCCACCATACAGCAGCTGGATCCCATGTATGTGGATGTTACCCAGTCCACCACTGAGATTCTTCGTTTGCGAACCCAGATACAGGAAGGTCAACTGGATCAGAACAGCAAAAATCAGCAAAAGGTGCGACTCGTTTTAGTTGATGGCAAAGAGTATCCATTGAAAGGGGACCTTAAATTTCGCGACGTCACCGTCGATCCGACCACGGGATCCGTCATTCTACGTATTGTGTTTCCCAATCCGAATGGTGTTCTGCTGCCGGGCATGTTTGTCCGGGCCATCGTCCAGGAAGGTATTCGTAAAAATGCCATTCTGATTCCCCAACAGGCCGTATCGCGTGATCCCAAAGGGAATCCTCTGACATTAATTGTGGACGACAAGGGAATGGTCCAACAGCGGCAGATTACGCTTGACCGTGCCATCGGTGATGCCTGGCTTGTTTCATCCGGCATTGAGCAAGGCGAACGGGTTATTATCGAGGGGACAATGAAGGTGAAACCCGGTGTTTCCGTAAAAGCTGTTCCTTTTGAAAACGGCGGGAAAACGAAGCATACCGCCCCGCCCGCCAAAACAAATTAACGGGGAGCACCCAAATGCTATCAAAATTCTTTTTGGATCGTCCGGTTTTCGCATGGGTCATTGCCATCATCATCATGGCGGTAGGCTGTATCGCCATCTATAACCTGCCCATTTCCCAATATCCGCAGATGGCTCCGCCCACTATTGCGATTTCAGCCTCATACCCCGGCTCGTCAGCCGAAACGGTGGAAAACAGCGTCACCCAGGTCATCGAGCAGAAGATGACCGGTCTGGATAATCTTATCTACATGTCCGCCTCCAGCGATTCTGCCGGCGGCTCCCGTCTGGAGCTGACCTTCAAGCCGGGGACCGATCCGGATATCGCCTGGGCCAAGGTGCAAAACAAAGTTCAATCCGCCATGACGAACCTCCCCGATGTGGTGGAGAGTCAGGGCGTTCAGGTCTCCAAGTCCACCCGGAACTATCTTTTGTTTGTCGGCCTGGTTTCGGAAGACGGCTCCATGGACGGTACGGATCTGAGAGACTATGCCAAATCCAATCTGGAAAAAATTCTGGCGCGCGTCCCCGGCGTTGGTGAGGTGGAAGTTTTCGGAGGCGGCTATGCCATGCGCGTCTGGCTTAACCCGGAACGCCTGACGGTTTACAACATGACCATGGAGGATGTGCTGGCCGCACTCAAAGCCTATAATGTGGAGGTTTCCGCAGGCCAGTTCGGCGGGGCGCCCGCCGTTCCCGGCCAGCGTTTAAATGCCTCCATCATCGTTCAGAATATGCTTTCCACGCCGGAAGAATTCGCGGCCATTCCTCTTCGCACCAATCCGGACGGCTCCATTGTGCGAATCAGCGATGTCGGACGAACCGAACTGGGCACTGAGATTTACGATATCCAGGTTTCCAACAACGGCAGACCTGCCGCGGGCATCGCTATCCGGCAGTCTCCGGACGCCAACGCCCTGGATACGGCTGATGCGGTAAAAGCAAAAATGGCGGAGATGAGCCGGTTTTTCCCCGCCGGATTAAAAGTCGTCTATCCCAGTGACTCGACCAAATTCATCAAAGTCTCCATCGATGAAGTGATCAAGACTCTGTTCATCGCCATCGTGCTGGTCTTCCTGGTGATGTGGCTTTTCCTGGGCAACATGCGGGCCACCCTGATTCCCACGATCGCCGTGCCGGTGGTGCTTCTGGGAACTTTCGCTATTTTGGGCCTCTTTGGATTCTCGATCAACATGCTGACGATGTTTGCCATGGTGCTGGCCATCGGACTTCTGGTGGATGACGCCATCGTAGTGGTGGAAAACGTGGAACGGATCATGGCCGAAGAAGGACTTCCACCCAAAGAAGCCACCGCAAAGTCCATGGAACAGATCACAAGCGCGCTCATCGGCATCGGACTGGTGCTCTCCGCCGTTTTCGGCCCTATGGCCTTCTTCCCGGGTTCAACCGGCGTCATCTACCGCCAGTTTTCCATTACGATTATTTCAGCAATGCTTCTTTCAGTGGTTGTGGCCTTGATCCTGACGCCGGTTTTGTGCGCCGCGCTCCTCAAACCGGTGAAAGCCGGACATCAACCGGCGGAAAATGCCATTTTTTTCATGAAGCCTTTTTTCCGGTGGTTTGATCGCGCTTTTTTCGGTTTTCGGGACCGTTACGTGCAACTGATCGGCCATTCCCTCTCCAGGAAGAAACGCTATCTGGTCGTCTTTCTCGTAATTGTCGTGATCATGGGCGTCCTGTTTCTGCGCATGCCCACCGCTTATCTTCCGGATGAAGACCAGGGAATCCTGCTGGCCCAGGTCATCATGCCCACCGGTACGACCCTGGAACAGACCGGAGAGCTCACGAAACAAATTGAAAAGTATTTTAATGAAAACGAAAAAGAAGCAGTGGAAATGGTGATGGCCATTACCGGTATCGGATTTTCGGGGCGGGCGCAGAACAACGGAATGGTCTGGATCAGGCTCAAGGACTGGCATTTGCGGGGCCGGGCTGATTTGAAAGCCAAGGCCATCGTGGGAAGAGCCATGAAAACCTTTTCCGGTTACCGCAACGCCATGGTGTTCGCTTTCCAGCCGCCGCCTGTTCCTGAACTGGGCATGTCCATGGGATTCGACTTTCAGCTGCTGGACCGCGGGGGTCTGGGTCATCAGGCCCTGATGGACGGACAATATCAGCTGCTCGGACTCATGGCCAGGGATGAGAGGGTCATCAAAGTCCGGCCCAACAGCATGGCGGATGTCCCCCAGTACCGCATCGATGTGGACTGGGCGAAAGCCGGCGCCCTCGGAATTCCCATTACCTCTATCCATAACACGCTTTCAGCGGCCTTCGGCAGCGCCTATGCCAACGACTTCGTTCAGGGCGGCCGCATCAAAAGGGTATACATACAGGCGGATGCCCGCTTCCGTATGCTGCCCAAGGATCTGGAAAAACTTTACGTTCGCAATAAATCGGGCACGATGGTCCCCTTTTCTTCGTTTGCCGCGGGTCGCTGGACGTCCGGATCTCCCAGACTGACGCGCTTTAACGGATTTCCCTCCATCAACATCTGGGGAGAACCCGCGCCCGGCAAAAGTTCAGGCGAAGCCATGCAGGCCATGGAAGAAGCGATGGGAAAGCTTCCCAGCGGTTTCGGTTTTGACTGGAGCGGACTTTCCTACCAGGAGCGGATGGCCAGCTCCCAGGCGCCGCTTTTGTATGCCTTTTCCATTTTCGTGATCTTTTTGTGTCTGGCCGCGCTTTACGAGAGCTGGACCATCCCCATCGCCATCCTGCTTATGCTGCCACTGGGGGTCATCGGCGGTGTCATCTCTTCAAGTATGAGAGGACTGGCCAATGACGTCTATTTCCAGATCGGCCTGCTCACCACGCTGGGGCTCGCCACCAAGAACGCCATTCTGATCGCCCAGTTCGCCAAGAGCGGCGTTGAGGAAAGGGGCATGGAGCTTATCGAAGCCACAATTGAGGGAGCAAAACTCAGATTCCGACCGATTCTCATGACATCGCTCGCCTTCGGTTTCGGGGTTCTGCCCCTGGCACTCACTACGGGTGCAGGCGCCGGGGCCCAGAATGCCATCGGAACGAGCGTGCTGGGAGGCATGATAAGCGCCACGGTCCTGGTGGTTATTTTTTCACCCTTATTCTTTGTCCTGATTGAAAAGCTCTTCGGAAAAAGGCAAAAACAGAAACCGGACGGCACGAAAGATCAAAGCTCCTTTTTTACTATGTTCGAAAAGTTTTTTGCTAAAAGGAACCCGAAATCGACCGGTGAAAGTCATGTGAATCCACCAGAGGTTAAATGATATGAACAGAACCTTCCTCAAAACCTTCGAATTTTGTCATTTCGAGGAGATCAACGACGAGAAATCTAAACGTTTCCAAACTTTCAAGATTTCTCCCTGCGGTCGAAATGACACGGATCCAAAGTTCTTCCTTCTTCTAGTTGTCATCGTCTTCTTACTGGGCGGCTGTACCCTCGCCCCCAGATATGAACGCCCGGATGCTCCGGTGCCGTCCCAATGGCCGACCGGCGCAGCCTATAATACGGCATCCGCAGCACCGGCTCCTGCCGTATCAGAGCTGGCATGGCGTGAGTTCATCATCGACGAGACGTTGCAAAAAATTATTGAAGCCGCCTTGAAAAACAACCGCGATTTGCGTGTGGCGGCGCTGAATGCAGAGAGGGCGGAAGCGCTTTACGGCATCGGAAAGGTATCCATCCTGCCTTCGGTCAACGCCACAGGGAGTTGGACTAAAGCACGTGTTCCGGCTGACCTTTCATCCTCCGGCAGCGCCATGACTTCTGAACGATACGATGTCAACCTCGGCATCACATCCTGGGAAATAGACTTCTTCGGCCGTATCCGCAGTCTGAAAGACCAGGCACTGGAACAATATCTGGCCACGGACGAGGCCCGCCGCAGCGCGCAGATGGTGTTGATATCCACAGTGACACAGGCATATCTGGCCCTGGCTGCAAACCGGGAAGCGCTCCAACTGGTGACGAAAACACTGGAGACCCAGGAATCTACCTACAAAATAATCAGGAAACGCCATGATGTCGGCATGACATCCGAGTTGGATCTAATGCGCGCCCAAAGCCAGGTGGATATAGCGCGGGGCGATGTCGCCCGTTACACGCAGCTTACGGCGCAGGCTGAAAACGCTCTGCATCTTCTGGTTGGAACTCCGGTATTGCCGGAACTCCTGCCGTCCCAATTAGCCGGCATTCGCCCGCCCCGGGAGATATCCGCCGGTCTATCCTCAGAACTGCTCTTGCGCCGGCCCGATGTCCTGGCGGCGGAACATCAGCTCAAGGCGGCCAACGCCAATATCGGCGCCGCACGTGCGGCTTTCTTTCCCCGCATCTCACTGACGGCTGTTCTCGGAACCGCCAGTGCCGATCTCTCAGGACTCTTCAAATCCGGTTCGGGTGCATGGAGCTTCACTCCGCAGATTGTTATGCCGATCTTCGACGCCCGAACATGGTTTGCATACGATGTCACCAAAATAGACAAGGAAATATACGTGGCTCAGTATGAGAAGGCCATCCAGACGGCTTTTCGGGAAGTTGCCGATGCACTGGCCGTGAAGGGCACGGTGAATCAGCAGATCGAGGCGCAGCAATCTCTGGTTGACGCTCTTGCCGTGGCTTACCGCCTCTCCGGGTCCCGTTATGCAAAGGGCATTGACAGTTACCTCTCCGTTCTTGACGCGCAGCGCTCTCTCTACGGCGCACAACAGGGTTTGATCATGTTGCAGCTTGCCCGTCTCAACAATGCCGTTGCGCTCTATAAGGCGCTGGGCGGCGGCGAAAAATAAATGCAAGAGCCTTTTTTGAAAGACGCGGTTCTTGCAGATTTTGCTGTAAAGCCTGACTGAGTTGAATTGCATTCCGGGATCACATGGCGAAGGAACACCTTTTCCAGGTGACAGAATGAATATAGAATTTGCTTAAAAGATATTTCATTCAGCCTTCAGATTATTTCTTCACCGGCACCGGCTGAACCCATTTTTTGTTGTCGCCGTCATAATACCATTTGTCGGAAAAGCCGCGGCGCCTGATGAATGTCGGATGTTCGGCCCAGAGCAGCAGTTCTTTATAGGCTTCATGGATCTTGCGGAAAGTGGCGGCCTTGCCGCCCGCATCAGGATGATGAATTTTAACCTGCCGCCGGTAAGCGTTTTTGATCATTTTAATCAGTTCGCGGGAGCTCAGGTCAGCCTTGGCCATATCCAGCAGCACTAAATTTTCCGGTTTGGCTGTGGCAACCTTGATTAATCGCGGCCGCATCAGCCCTTCTGAAATCACATGTCTTTCCGCCAGTTCCAGAACCCGACGGGAAGCCAGATAGTTTTTCTTGGTCTTCTTTTCTTCCGCCCACCAGGCATCACCCAGCCTGTTGGTCAGAACTCCGAAATCCTCGGCCGGTTTCAAGTCATCCGTGCGTAAAGCCGTATAACGGAATATTTCCCGGATACCATGAGGGACAACATCCAGAATGATCATTTCGTCGGTAAAATAAAAGGATGCGTAGCGCGTGTTCAAGGCCTGCAGCAGACCGCTCCGGGTGTTGAGTTTTTGCCGCAGATGCTGACGGCATTTTACAGAACAATAGCGGCGATTTTTAATATCTTTAGTCGTGCCGCAGGAAAGACAGGCATTTTTCTTTTCATTTTTAACGGAAGGGCTTTTGATTAACATGACTTAATGAAAAACAACCGGTTCCAGATCATGACAGGAACCGGCTGTTTTGCCTGTCCTCCAAATAACTATTTTGCTGCTGCCAGATAGCCCTTGGCCAGCGCCTTATTCACGTGCAGCACGCCTTTATTCATATCCTTGAGCGGATAGTCGGCGGTGATCACGGGCAGCGCATCCGCTTCGGCCTGGGTTTTGATGACCGATCCGACCGGCACGTAGCGGCCGTCGGCCACTTTGACGCCCATTAAAATTACGCCGGGTTCAATGACACAGTTTTTCCCGACAAACGATTTAAACACCAGAACTTTCATGCCGACAAACGTATCGTCCATGACGACTGCCGGCCCGTGAATCTGCACCTGATGGGCCAACGACACACGGTTTCCCACATAAACCGCATATTTTTTCCCATCGACTTCCATCAGATTCTTTTCCACCGGCTTGCCATTCAGTTCCGTCTCTAATGCGTGAATAACCACGCCGTCCTGGACATTGGTATCGTTGCCGACATAAAGCGGCTGGCCTTCGTCGCCGCGCACTGAGGCCGTCGGCGCGACCATCACATTACTTCCCAGAATCACATTGCCGATTACAGCTGCAAGCGGATGAACAAACGTGCCTTCTCCGATCACCGGTGAGGATACGGTTGCGCTGAAGTCCGTTTTGACGTTTTTTTCAATCATTTTTTACCTCCGATTTTTATTATATGCCATGGGAATTCATACCCAGGGATTGAACCATTCAGTTTCTTTTATTCTTTTCCCGTTCCAGCAAATCCCGCCATACGTCAGCCACTTTCTTCTCCGTTTCGAAAACGTCGCAGGAATTATCAATCACAATATCGGCAAGACCGACTTTTTCTCCAATCGGCATCTGAGAATTCAAGCGAAGCTCAGCATCATCCCGGCAAACGGCATTTCGCGTCATGAGGCGCTCAATTTGCTGTACAGGCGCAATCATCACTAAAATCGTCAATTCAAACAAATGCTGCATTCCTCCTTCAAATAAAAGAGGGACATCCGAAAAGACGATAGCGTGAGGCGCCTGCGTTTGAATTTCTTCCAGTCGTCGGCACCACTCTTCAAAAACGCGCGGATGAACGATGGTGTTGAGCCTTTTGAGCTTTGCCGGATAGTTGAAAACAACCGCCCCCAGTTTGTTGCGGTCGATTCTCCGGTCCGGCTGCAAAATCTCCGAGCCGAAACAGTTGACAACATCCTGCCAAGCGGGCTTTCCCGGTTCCTGCACTTCGTGAGCCAGCTTATCAAAATCAATCAGATGCCCGCCCAGACGCACAAACATTTCCGCCACAGTGGATTTCCCGCAGGCGATACCGCCTGTTAAGCCAACGTTTAGCATGGTTTATTATTAAGATCATAAATGAGACGCAAACCCTCCAGCGTCAGCATCTCTTCGATTTTATCGATGCTCTTTGCTTCCTGCGCTACAACCCGCGCCAGTCCTCCCGTCGCAATCACCATCGGTTTTGTTTTGACCTCCGCTTTCATGCGCGCTACGATGCCATCCACCAGTCCCGCATAACCGAACATGATACCTGCCTGAATAGCGCTGACCGTGTCTTTCGTGATAACCGTTTTGGGTTTGCTGAATTCAACGCGCGGCAGCTTGGAGGCGCGCGCAAACAGCGCATCGCTGGAAATCACGATACCCGGCGCGATGCAGCCGCCCATGTATTCGCCTTTGGGCGAGACATAATCAAAGGTGGTCGCTGTGCCGAAATCCACAATAATGGATTCCTGACGATACTTGTGAAAAGCGGCGACCGCGTTGACAATCCGGTCCGCGCCCACTTCCTTGGGATTATCATAAAAAATAGGCATGCCCGTTTTGATGCCCGGCCCTACAATCATCGGTTTGATGTTAAAATACTTGACGCAGAGAGGCTCCAGGATATTGAGCATCGGGGGAACAACGCAGGAAATAATAATCGCCGTAACAGCCTTGATCTCTTTTTCTTTCATCCGGCTGGAATGATAAAGATTGGAGATCAGAACGCCGTACTCATCAATGGTGTGATCAATCTCCGTCCGGATCCGCCAGTCGTGGACTAAATGTTCGCCGTCATAGAGACCTAAGACGGTATTGGTGTTACCGACATCAATGACTAACAGCATATGATTCACCTCTTTAGAATTGTCGCGTCTCCTGCCGAGACCTGAATTGTTTTATTTGTATCCGTCAGAAGAATTAATGAACCGTCTTCTCCAAGTCCAGTGGCTTTGCCGCTCACCGCTTCTTCCCGAAACAGCACCGAAACCGTCTGACCGATCATCGGCGACAGGCAAAGCCACTTTTCCCTGATCGGGGCAAACCCGCTTTGCAGAAGCTCTCTATACCATTTTGACAAATTTTCATACAGGCTAATTATCAATTCCTCGCGTGAAATTTCCCGCCCCGCCTCCATGGCCAGAGAGGTGGCAATAGATTGAATATCCTGCGGAAATTGTTCACGGTTCAGATTGACGTTAATACCGATTCCCGCCACAATAAAGTCAATGGCGTTTCCCGACATTTTCATTTGAGACAGAATTCCACAGACTTTTTTACCGTCGATCAGGACATCATTGGGCCACTTGAGCAGTACTTTGCTCCTGCAATACGGGCCAAGGGTTTCGGCCACTGCAACACCGGCAGCAATGGAAATTTGCGTCGCGTGCGCCGGTTCGAAATGAGGGCGCAAAATAACGGACGTGTAAATATTAGCACCCGCCGGGGAATGCCAGACGCGCTGCATCCTGCCTTTTCCCCCGCTCTGGCTTTCGGCAACCAGCACCGTACCTTCCGGCGCGCCTTGAATACCGAAACGAAACGCCTCATCGTTGGTCGAACCGATTTCTTCATAATAATGAAGCTGATGGCCGATAAATTTTCCGGCCAGATTTTGTTTCAGGGATTCTTGATTCAGGTTCATAGCGCAAGACATGCTTTTCACGCTTCACGAGATTCCACCCATTCGGGTGGCGCAGCGGGATACGAACGACGCCTCACCTGCCGCCTCTGATCTTCAGGGAAATATCCGCTGCCCGAACGGAGTGAGTGAGTTCACCCACGGATATAAAATCGACGCCGGTCGCCGCAATTTCTCGAACACGTTTAAGATTGACGTTGCCCGATGCTTCCAGAAGGGCGCGGCCGGAAACCCAGGCGACGGCTTTCTTCATGGCGGCAGTGGTCATATTATCCAGCATGATGATATCCACGCCGCAGTTCAGGGCTTCTTTGACTTCCTCCAGATTTTTTGTTTCCACTTCGATTTTCAGCCTGCGCGTCAGATGCTTTCTTTGGGCGGCAACCGCTTTGGTGATGCCCCCTGCGGCTTCAATATGGTTGTCCTTGATGAGTACGCCATCATAAAGTCCGATGCGGTGATTAGTCCCGCCGCCCAAGCATACAGCCATTTTATCCAGAACACGCAGGCCGGGCATGGTCTTGCGGGTGTCGAGAATTTTTACTTTTGTACCGTGCACGGCTTCCACATACCTGGAGGTCAGCGTAGCGATCCCGCACATGCGCTGAAACAGATTCAGGGCAACACGTTCCGCCTGCAGAATATCAGACAGACCGCCCGCAACTTCAGCGATGACATCGCCTTTCGAGGCAAGGCGTCCGTCTTCAATCAATCTTGTAACTTTGATCTTCTTATCCAGGCATTTAAAGGTTCCCTCAAATACATCCAGTCCGGCGACGACAAAATCGTCTTTGGCAATGGCCTGCGCCCTGCCCTTCGACTCCGGACTGACGGTGGCCTGCGTCGTGATGTCGCCGGCGCCGATATCCTCCGCCAGTGCGGCTTTAATGATGTTTTGAATTTGTGGAGAAACCATCACTTGTCTCATGTTGTTCTGTCATAGTCTTATAGACTGGAAAGCGCTTCTTCAGTCATTGCGACGCTGCCTCGCGATGACACCAAATCATTACACGGCAATTTCCTTTAATTTCTTGAGCGCCCCCTCCAGAGCGGCAAATTTTTCCTGAAAACTTTTTAATTTGCCTTCTTCCTTCTGAATAATTTCCGGTGCGGCTTTGTCACGGAAATCGCTGTTGGAAAGCTTCCGGGAACTCTGCTCCAGATCTTTGGAGACTTTCGCCAGTTCCTTCTCCAGGCGCGCTTTCTCTCCGGCAATATCCACAATGCCGGACAGTGGAACGAATATTTTTGTCGCGCCGACCACGCCGGTGGCCACACCCCTGGGCTCTACCAGATTCACTTCCACAGCCAGGGATTCCAGATTGGATAAATTCAGAATGTACCCTCTGCCTGTTTCAATCGTCTTTTTAGTTTGCTCATCTGCAACAGAAATCAAAACCTTTAATTTCTGTGAAGGCGGAATCCGCATTTCGCCGCGGATGTTGCGGATCGACGTAATGATCTCCATGAGCATTTCCATTTCTTTTTCCGCCGCCTGATTTTCCCCGGCTTCGGCCGCCACAGGAAATTTACTGACCATGATGGAGTTTTCATCGCTTCCATGCAGGGTCTGCCAGAGCTCCTCCGTCACAAACGGCATGAAGGGATGGAGCAGTTGCAGCATGACGCCGAATACCTCTTTCATCGTGGCTTGGGTCACCTGTTTCTGCTCGGGGCTGATCTTGCCATAGAGCGCGGGTTTGCTGATTTCCAGATACCAGTCGCAGTACTCATGCCAGATAAAATTATAAATGGCGGCCGTGGCATCGTTGAAACGGTATTCATCAAGACTGCGTGTAACGGCTTCAATCGCTTCGTTTAATTTCGCCTTGATCCATTTGTCCGGCAATGAATCGGAAGCGGTGACCGGCGCGGATTCATCGAAATCCGCCAGGTTATTCATGGTCAGCTTGGCCGCATTCCAGATTTTATTGACGAAAAATTTATAGCCTTCGATGCGTTCCGGCGACATGCGCACGTCGCGTCCCTGCGCGGTGTAAGCGGCCAGCGTAAAGCGGAACGCGTCCGTACCATACTGATCGATCATGAGCAGCGGGTCAATGCTGTTGCCCTTGGACTTGCTCATCTTCTCGCCTTTTTCGTCACGCACCAGCGCATGGAGATAAACATCTTTAAAGGGCACGTCCTTCATGACGTAAATGCCCATCATCATCATACGGGCCACCCAGAAAAAGAGAATGTCGAATCCGGTTATAAGCAGCGACGTCGGATAAAACGTTTTGAGCGCCGGGGTCCTCTTGGGCCAGCCCAACGTGGAAAAAGGCCAGAGCGAAGAGCTGAACCATGTATCCAGCACATCTTCATCCTGACGGAGCTCCGTGCTTTCACAAATGGGGCATGAATCGGCATCGACCGTGGAGACAATCACTTTGCCGCAATTGCCGCAATACCACACGGGAATGCGGTGTCCCCACCACAACTGACGCGAAATGCACCAGTCGCGGATATTATTCATCCAGTCAAAATACGTTGCTTCCCAGGATGCGGGTACGATCTTTGTCTTTTTCTTGGTTACAGCGGCGATCGCCTGTTTGGCCAGAGGCTTGATTTTAACAAACCATTGTTTGGACACCATCGGCTCAATATCCGTTTTGCACCGGTAACACTGGCCGACATTGTGCGCGTAAGGTTCGGTGCCGACCATATAACCGCCCTTTTCCAGATCGGCAACCACATTGGCGCGCGCCTCATAACGATCCTGTCCTTTATACTTTCCGCCGTGCTCGTTGATGATGCCGTGCCCGTCCATGACAGAGATGATCTCCAGGTTATGCCGCTGGGCCATGGCAAAATCGTTGGGATCGGAACCGGGGGTAATCTTCACGGCGCCGGAGCCGAAATCCATCGTCACATAGTCGTCGGCAATGACCGGTATCTGCTTGTTCATGAGCGGCAGAATAACAAATTTGCCGATTTTGTCCTTATAACGCGGATCGTCCGGATGAACAGCCACAGCCGTGTCTCCCAGCATCGTCTCCGGCCTCGTCGTGGCCACGACAATGTCTCCGCTGCCGTCGGCGTAAGGATAACGGATATTCCACAGGAAGCTCTGGTCCTGTTTGAACTCCACTTCCAGATCGGAAATGGCGGTGTGGCACCGCGGGCACCAGTTGACAATATAGTCGCCCTGGTAAATCATGTCTTCATTATAGAGCCTTACAAATACTTCCCGGACCGCCTGAGAAAGGCCTTCGTCCATGGTGAAGCGTTCGCGGTCCCAATCGCAGGAACAGCCCAGACGTTTCAGTTGATTGATAATCACGCCGCCGTATTTTTCTTTCCATTCCCAGACACGGGCAATAAATTTCTCTCGTCCCAGATCATGGCGGGATAATCCTTCCTTCCTTAATTGCTGCTCCACCACATTCTGCGTGGCAATACCCGCATGATCCATGCCCGGCATCCACAGCGTGTTATACCCCTGCATCCTTTTGAAACGGATGATGACATCCTGCAGGGTATTGTTGAGCGCATGCCCCATGTGCAGTATCCCGGTTACATTCGGCGGCGGGATAACGATGGAAAAAGCCGGCGCTTCGCTTTTATCCTGAGCATGAAAATACTTATTTTTAATCCAGTATTCGTATAACCTTTTTTCGGCTTCGGCCGGTTCAAATGCTTTACCCAACTCTTTGATTGCCATGAAATATTACTCTCCCATCTATAAATACATAAAAGGGCTTGCGCCCTTTTCGACTACGATTTTTTTTATCGCCTGTCCGCGTTCAAAATTGAGGCGGAACAAACCTGTTCCGCCTCTTGAAGAACTCTGCAAAACCGCCGCTAGTTAAAGTTTAACTCATCCTTAACTTTACGGATAATCAAAAGAGCGTCCACACCGGCCACGGGCTTAAGCGGTGCGAATTCACCACTGGTCATATCCGCGGCTTGCATGATGCCGCGGGATGTCACAACCATCACGGAATTGAAATAAGGCAAGTCCGGACGCAGGTCGGGAAAAGGCGAGATTGAACCGATAAACTTGGTAGCCAATGCGTTATCGCCTGACACCTTGATTAAAACATCTTCCAGCATCATGGCATACTCGGCACGGTTCAGAACTTCGGCAGGCTGGAAGTTGCCCTGCGGATTATTTTCCAAACCCCGCACGCCGATTTCCAATATTCCCTCAATATCAACCCTTAAAGGGTGGTTGGCAATGTCATTGGCCGTCGCTGTAACCTGCTTGGCCATCCGGGCGGCTTTTTCCGGGTCCTTGAAAGAGGTATCAAACGTCTTCGGTGTCCTCTTTTTATACAGAATATCAATTTTCAATTCTTCCATAAACAGGGCCGCGGCGTCCGCACGGGTAATCCGTTCCACCAGAGCAATCTGTTTGCCCGTCACGGAACCGGGCATCGCCCGCTGAACCTTCTGGATAAAATTCCACTCGTTGTCGGCCTTGCCCACATAATCCGTCTTAATCTCCAGAACTTTGGTAAACATCTGGCCCGCCGCATTAAAGTCATAGCCTTGTTTGTAAGCCAGACCCATAAAATAATAGGCGGCGGAATACTTCGGATCGATTTTTACCGCATCATCAAATTCATCCCTGGAAAGAGCCAGCCATTTCTTTTCCAGTTTGCCCTGCGTAAAATACCGGATATGACCGACTTTGCTGAAAAGTTTTTCATCATCGGCCCTGGCATACTTGGCGCCCTTTGCTAGATTATCCCATGCACCCTTAAAATCAGCCGTATAAGTTTTAACCAGTCCGAGACCGGTATAAGCCTTGGAATATTTATTGTCCAATTGTAAGGCCAGATCAAATTCTCTCTGAGCATCAACATACTTTTCCTGATCGAGCAGCTTCATCCCTGTGTAGACATGATGTTCAGGAGTATCCAGCTGGCTCACCGGCACCCGGGCCGCAGGTGAGCAGGCGACCATCAGTAAAACAGCTGCAAACAGCATGATCAGCGACAGAGCTTTGTTCATTCTATAGCCGCGAAACATATTTTGCTCCTTTCCTTAACTTAAAAGGTTTGCCACTTAATATTTTTTTCAAAATTTCGTTAAAACGCAGTCCATAACTAGCTTTAGTGCGGTTTTAAGTCAAGTCAATATTGATGACCGGATAAATAGATTGCAGAGTGTTTCCTGCGGGTTCATCAGGGTTAGTTTTAAAATGAATGCTTGATATCTCTGAATGTTTCTATGGTTTTTCTGATATCATCAACCTGATCCGGAGCAAACCAGTTAATGGCTTTGTCTGCCGAAAACCATGTCATCTGTCTTTTGGAATATTGCCAGGTATCCCGGTTAATTAAATCGAGCGTCCGATCCCATGCGGACCTGCCCCGGATGAATTCCACCGTCTGCTTATATCCCAGGGATTGCAGCGGTTTGAGTTTTTCACTGTAACCCCGCGCCAGAAGACCCCGCACTTCTTCAACCAGCCCGGTTTCCACCATCATTTCCGTCCTTACGGCAATTCTCTTTTTCAATTCGGTCCGTTCAACGCGGAGGCCGATTTTGCATACATCATAGGGACAATCGGCAAATGCATGTTTTTGCTGTAAAGCGATGATGGACTGACCGCTTTGCTCCAGAACTTCCAGCGCCCGGATTACCCTTACCGCGTCATTAGGATTGATGCTTCCGGCCGCCAGCGGGTCCCGCAGGCTCAGGAGTCCGAACAGATATTCGCGGCCGTGACGATCACGGAGCTGCCGATAATAATTGCGGATATTTTCATCGACCGGCGGTGTTTCAATGATACCCTGTAAAAGGGTCCGGATATACAAGCCCGTTCCGCCGACTACAAAAACCGGTTTATTTTCTTTTGCCAGTGTTTCAATGATCGCTCTCGCCTGCTCAACATAAATCGCTGCGTTGAATTCTTCATCCGGTTCTACAACATCGATCAGATGATGCGGCACCCCTTCTCTCTCGGCGAGGGTCGGTTTGGCCGTCCCGATATCCAGATAGCGGTAAACCTGCAAGGAGTCGGCATTGAGGATTTCTCCGCCGTGGGCCTTCGCCAGTTCAACAGCAAGGCGGGTTTTTCCTGTCGCCGTGGGTGAGCAGATGACAACGAGTGGAATTTTAGGCATCTTGATTATTTCCGTTTAAACATTCGTTCAATTTCATAGAGAGAAAATTGCACGCTGATCGGGCGTCCGTGCGGACAGGTGGCGTTGAAAGGTGTCGCTTCCAGGTCACGGCACAGGGCGGCAACCTCTTCGGGGGAAAGAACCGAATTGGCCTTGATCGCGGCACGGCAGGCAAGCGACGCCAGGATCTTTTCTTTGCGTTCCACAAGCGACGGCGATGCCTGGCCGTCGCCCAGCTGATCGGCCAGATCGGAAATAATGTCGCCGGGCGGAACATGCGGTAAGCACGCAGGCATGGCCTTCACCACGATGGCGTCGCGGCCGAATATTTCCAGTTCCAGACCGATGCCGGAAAGCAAAGGGAGCGCACCCTCAAAGAGACTGATTTGCGCGGGGGTGACGCTTACGACCTCCGGCATCAATAAGGGCTGACTCACGGCGATGCCGGCGGATGATGCCTTTAAACGCTCCAGAATAATCCGTTCATGCGCCGCATGCTGATCCACCAGCACCACACCGTCGGCAGCGCCAAAAACCAGATAGGTATCGGCAAACTGGCCCAGATATTTTCGATTGGCAAAGGTGATCCTTTCTCCGGACGAACCCTCTTTAACCATCAAGGGAGCATCGGAAATATTTCCCGCGCGCATCAATAAATCATCATCAATCGCCTGCTGCAGATTCTGCCGCGAATAAATTTCACGGGGCCGGTCCGAAGATGAATAAGAATCTTTAGGCCTCCAGAATCCGGAAGACGCGGATGTTGTTTCGCGCGGTGTTAAACGATAAGCAAACGCGGCAGGCGACGTCTGCGCACCGGCAAGGCTTTGCGCTACTGTCTTGGAAACCAGATCGTAAACCCCGCGGGCATTTTTGAAACGGACCTCCAGTTTGGCCGGATGAACATTAATATCGACTTCCTCACCCGGGAGATCAATAAACAGAACCGCTGCGGGATAGCGGCGCGGCGGAGTAACCTGCCGGTAGGCCGCAAGCACCGCATGCGTCATGCTGTTGTCCCGGATGAAACGGGAATTGACAAACAAATAAATGCTTTTGGAGTTGGATTTTGTATATTCCGGCGTGGAAATAAAACCTTTGATCCGGACATTTTCTTTCTGCTCGTTTACTGCCATGCAATGACCTGTAAAGTCATCTCCCATGATCATGGCAATTCGCTCGGAGACCCCGGCAACAACAGGCGCGGCAAACACCTCCCTTCCGTCGGCCTTGACATGAAACCGGACTTCGGGATGCGCCAGCGCCAGACGCGTAATCGCATCAAGACAGACACTCTGCTCGGTGGCCTCGGTCTTGAGAAACTTCCGGCGCGCCGGCACATTGGCAAAGAGTTCCGTCACGGTTATTTGTGTTCCGGGTGGCAAACCGGCGGGAGACAGATCGGAAATACAGCCGGCCTGGACCACGGCTTTTGTTCCGGCCAGATCAGCAAGACGGCGGGTCAGCATCTCCACGCGCGCAACGGAGGCAATACTGGCCATCGCTTCTCCCCGGAAGCCGAATGATCCGACACTGTATATATCATCCAGCCGGGATATTTTACTGGTGGCATGACGTTCAAAAACCAGCGCGACATCTTCGCGTTCAATGCCCGATCCGTTATCCACGACTTTAATGAACTGGCAGCCGCCTCTTGTGAGTTCCACGTGAATATCCCTGGCGCCCGCGTCGATGGCATTTTCGACCAGTTCCTTGACAATCGAGGCCGGTCTTTCCACCACTTCTCCGGCGGCAATCTGGTTGGCTACTTCTTCGGAGAGAACAATAATTCGCCTGGACAATTTTTATTCCTTTTCAATCCCGGTTTTATGGCTTCACAGAAAAAAGCCGCAGGCACAAAAGCGTTCGTGACTGCGGCCTCATTTTTTCAAATGTTCATACCATGTTGCATTCAAAGTATCAGCTGCGGCAAGGAGGAGGCTCCGCAGGCGTATTATTTATACGTTGAGGAAGCCGACGACACAGCCAACAAAGTCAGCCGAAGACCGGAAGCGCATCCCGCAGGGGAGCACGTAACAAATAAATTCTTCCTTGTCGGCAATTACCACCTGCAAGGTGGTAACTTACATGCGACCTGGCATCCCGGTTTAATCCAGAACAATCATCACCCGGCATTTTTTCATAAACGACGCATTGTCCGCCGAGGCGCGAATCTGCTGCGCGTCGGCATTGCTGATCACAACGTCGGATCTGCCGGCGCCGGCGTTTTTCAACCCTTTAACCGTTATCGGATTGGCCGTAACACGCTGATTGCTCTGAGCCGCCGTAAGATCGCGCGCATAACCGCTCATGCCCTGCTGGACGGCATATTCACGTTCCACATTGGCCGAACCATAAACTTCTTTGCCGTCTTCATCATAAATGCGCGGAGACATGGCCGGGCGTGCGGAAATTCCGCGGGCATCAACCACCAGTCCGGAATAGGCCGCGGGCGCCGGGGCTGCCGGGGCTGCAACTACAGGCGCCGGGGCTGCCGGCGCGGGAGGTGCGGGCGCGACGGGTTCGGGAGGCGCAATCGTTTTTTGTTTAGGAACCACAATTCTGGGTAAATCGCCATATAACGGCATTCTCAACTTAACTTCCACCGTGCCATCCGACATGTATTCCTGATTCACCGTTACGGCACCCTTCACCAGTCCATTGACTTGCGTATTAATCACATCGCTTTCCACCATAAAATCTTTCACAGTGGTCGCCGAGTCAACCTGAACGCCTTTTGTTATTTCCAATAAATTGCGGTAGGCATCAACTTTCGCCGCGCGTAAAGCCATTGGACGGCCGGCTGGTTTGCCCATATATTTGTCAGGCGGCGCACCGATACCGGTCGCCTCAATATAACCTGCCGACCAATTTATCGAACCCATCTGACCAACTTTTTCCACCCATTCAGACATGCTCACCGCATTCTGACAAAAACCGGCTGATGTAAATAAAAGTAATATCCCCGCCAGAACCGTCATCGAAACGAATCTTAACTTCATATCATCCTCCTTTGGTTATCGTCTTTAAAAATAGAATTTCTAATATCCATTTCAAAAATAACAAAATATTCTCCAGGTTGCAATAAATATAATGAATTATCACCGGTAAATTCAACCGGAAACAGCATCGTCAATATCATCCAAGTATATGATTTATTATGGAAATAATAATTAACAACCCTATGTGGCCGGAACTCATCGTCTTTCGAGAAGCTCACCGACCAGCATTGCCGTCTCACCGACAATACGGATACAGTCTTTTACTTTTTCGCCGTTGTAAAATGCTTTCACCTGCTCGCGGTTTTTCCAGTCCACACAACTGATATCCCGGCAGAGAATACTGCCGTTTTGCTTCACAATCTCATCACGGAATCGCCGGACAAGTTCTTCAGCAGCGCCCCACATCTGCGGATTTTCCTTTTCCTCCTGATGAGCACGGCTGTAACGCAAACCTAAAACAGCAAGGCCTCCCGCCAACGCGCCGCAGACTTCGCCGTTGCCGCCCAGACCACCCCCGAAAGCACCCATGGCCCGAATCAAATCGTCATTATCCTTTTCCAGTTTCTCCTGCCCGACGATTGCGATAGCCTGACTGCAGTGAAACTTCTGAACGGCCATCATCACGACAGCTTTTTTCCTCATGTCTTTGGGTGTCATTTCATTTTCTCCTTCGGTTGATGGGATCGGTGTCGGAAAACACGACGAACCTTTTTTGTGATAGCACAGCAATGATATTTATCAAGGAATTTATCGGTATCACTGGAAAAGAGTTATGCTTGAAAGTCCTATGTTTATGTGATAGTTGGTCACAATTGCCAAGCGACATAAGCAGGGAGCCTTCCCCGCATTAGTCACAAATCGCGGTTTAACCGCTATTTTTTTAAGAAGACAGGAGTAACAGGAAATGGATTACAAACAGACATTAAATCTTCCTCAAACCGATTTCCCGATGAAAGCCAATCTGGCGGCGCGGGAACCGGAAATGCTGAAAAAATGGGAAGAGATGGACATTTACCAGAAGATCCGGGAAACAGCCAAAGGCAGGAAGCCTTATATTCTGCATGACGGCCCCCCCTATGCCAACGGCAATATTCATCTGGGCACGGCGCTCAACAAAATCATCAAGGATATCGTCATCAAAGCCAAGAATATGACGGGTTTTGACGGCGTGTATGTGCCGGGCTGGGATTGCCACGGGCTGCCGATTGAACATCAGGTCGATAAAGAACTGGGGGGAAAGAAATCCGGAATGTCGCAGGTGGAAAAACGCCGCGCCTGTCGTGTCTATGCGGAAAAATTCGTGGATATTCAGCGCACGCAGTTCAAACGCCTGGGCGTTTTCGGCGAATGGGAAAATCCCTATCTGACTATGGCCTACCCTTATGAAGCAACGACCGTTGCCGAATTCGGCAAACTCTACCTCAATGGCAGTGTTTATAAAGGAAAGAAACCCGTTTACTGGTGCGCCACCTGCAAAACCGCTTTGGCGGAAGCCGAAGTGGAATACGCAGACCATCATACCCCATCCATCTATGTGAAGTTTGCTTTCACCTCCGACATCAGCCAGATTCTGCCAAAGCTTGCCGGTGAGAAAGTACACATGGTCATCTGGACGACCACCCCCTGGACGATTCCCGCCAACCTGGCCATCGCGGTCAAGGACGATTTCATCTACGTGGCGGTAAAAATCAATGACGACGTGCTGATTGTCGCCAAGGACATGCTCGATTATTGTCTGGATGCTTTCGGTTATCGCGATAAAAAATATGAGATTCTCGATGAGTTCAAGGGCGAAGTTCTGGAAGGCCAGAAATGCGTCCATCCGCTGATTAAGAGACACAGTCTCCTGATCCTGGCGCCCTTTGTAACGCTGGACGCCGGAACCGGCGCCGTGCATATCGCTCCCGGCCATGGCCAGGAAGACTATGAAATCGGTCTGGAGTATGGTCTGGACAACTACGCACCGGTAGACGATGCGGGGAAATTCACCGAAGATGTCGAACATTTTGCCGGCCAGTTTGTTTTTGACGCCAACGATAACGTCATCAAAAAGCTAGAAGAAGCGGGCGCGCTGATGGGACATGTTCCCATGCAGCATTCCTACCCGCATTGCTGGCGCTGCAAAAAACCCATCATTTTCCGTTCCACCGAACAGTGGTTCATCTCGATGGAGAAAAACGATCTGCGCAAAAAAGCACTGGCGGCCATCGATGATGTGCAGTGGATTCCTTCCTGGGGACACGACCGCATCTACGGCATGGTGGAAAACCGTCCCGACTGGTGCATCTCCCGCCAGAGGCTCTGGGGCGTACCCATTACCGTTTTTTATTGCGCCAAGTGCAAAAACGAACTGTTGACTCAGGAAATTCTGGATCATCTGGTGGCCCTTGTGGAAAAAAGCGGCGCGGATGTCTGGTTTGAAAAAGAACCGAAAGATCTGATGCCTCATCACACCACCTGCCCGCATTGTCACAGCACGGAGTTTACCAAGGAAGTCAACATCCTCGATGTGTGGTTTGACTCCGGCGTCAGCCATGCGGCGGTTCTGGAAAAAAGAGCGTATCTGGGTTCGCCGTGCGACATGTATCTGGAAGGAAACGATCAGCATCGCGGCTGGTTCCATTCTTCACTTTTGGAATCCGTGGGAACCCGCGGACGGGCGCCTTACAAAAGCGTTCTGACGCACGGCTTTGTTGTTGATGGTGAAGGCAAGAAGATGTCCAAGTCCGTCGGTAACGTGATCGGGGCGGAAGAAGGCATTGCCAAATATGGCGCGGAAATCCTCAGGCTCTGGGTCGCGGCGGAGGACTACACCGATGATATCCGCATCTCCGAAGAAATTCTCAAACGTCTGATGGAAGCCTATCGGCGCATCCGCAACACCAGCCGCTTCATCCTGGGCAACCTCTATGATTTTAAAGCGGACACCGACAGCGTCCCCTACGACCGGATGATGGAAATGGATCAGTGGGCGCTCCACCGCCTTCAGGAAGTCATCAAACGCGTAACGGAAGCCTACGAGCGCCATCAGTTTCATGTGGTTTTTTACACGCTGTATAATTACTGCACCGTGGATTTAAGCGCGCAGTATCTGGACATTCTGAAAGACCGGCTCTACACGAATAAGGCCGCCTCCGTGGCGCGCCGCTCCGGTCAGACAACCATGTTGACTATTTTAAACGCCATGACCAGGCTGCTCGCACCGATCCTGACCTTCACGGCCGAAGAAGTCTGGGCATCCCTGCCCGAATGGCGGCAAAAAGAAACAAGCGTCCATCTGGCGCAATTCCCGCAGGTCAACGAGCAGTATTTCAACGCGGCCTTAGGCGAACGCTGGAAGACCATGATTGACGCAAAGAGTGAAATTGCCAAAGCCATTGAACTGGCGCGCAAGGAAAAAGTCATCGGTCATTCCCTCGATGCGCGGGTCAGCATTGCCGCACCCGAAAAAATGCGGGCCTTGTTTGCCGCGCATCTGGAAGACTTGCGCGCGCTCCTGATTGTTTCGCAGTTGCAGCTGGCCGATGAAAAAGACATCGCCAAACCCTACGCCAGTGAGGAAATCAAAGGTTTGACAGTCGGTGTGGAAAAAGCCCGCGGCGCCAAATGCGAGCGGTGCTGGATTTATGAAGAATCGGTGGGGGCAAGCACGGAACATCCGACGGTATGCAGCCGTTGTCTGCCGAATCTGTAACATTGCCAGTCCCCCTTTAAAAAAAGGGGGACTCAGGGGGATTTTATTATTTTAAATCCTCCCTAACCCTCCTCGCGCCACCTTCAGGTGGTTTAAAAGGGAGGGGATAATAATACATTCTATGCGAATCTCTATGAATATTGTCCTATCGTATTTACAAAAGGCGATTTAAGGAGCACTTCTTTGAAAAAAAATTTACTGATATTCTTTCTGGGCGCTGCGGTTATTATTGTTCTGGATCAGATAACAAAATCGGCAATTACCGCAAGATTCATCCTGCACGAATCCTATCCGGTCATTAACGGTTTATTTAATCTTGTTTATGTCATGAATCCCGGCGCAGCATTCGGATTTCTGGCCGATGCTTCCGAAACATTCCGCTATGTTTTCTTTACCGGCGTCACCGTTGCGGCCGTGATCTTAATCGTCTATTATCTCATCAAAAGCAATCCGCGGAATTTAATGCTGGTGGGTTCCCTGACCCTGATTTTCGGCGGAGCGGTCGGCAACCTGATCGACCGGCTGCGTTTCGGCGCGGTTGTGGATTTTCTGGATGTGTTCATCGGCTCCGCGCACTGGCCGGCTTTTAATGTGGCGGATTCCGCCATCACCGTCGGCGCGGTACTCATGATCTGGGAGATGATTTTAAACCGGAAGAACAAAGACGCCGCATCAACTTAACTGTTCATCTTATTACTGAGAGTCTTTTCCGGGAGCACAAGCCAGCATATCTTTGAGTGATATGTCCGGGTGGTGATAGCGTTTTTTGGTTATGGTGTTTTTGCCATACTGAATCGCTTCCTCCGGGCACCATTGAATGCAGGCAAAACACTGTTCGCAGCGGTGCTGCCACACAGGCTTGCCGCTGACGATGCGAATGTTCCGGGCCGGGCAGATCTTTTCGCAAATCCCGCAGCTGTTGCATTTTTCATCAGCCAGAAATGATTTATCCATTCTGGCGACATACGGTAGAGATTTTCGGTAAATCATCGAGAATATCAGATTCTGCCAGAGAGGCCCCTTCTCCGGCGGCCGGTCTTCCTGATTGCGGACTGCCTCGGCAATCTTTTCAATTTTCTCAAGCGCGACGAAAAATTTTTTCTGCTGTTTGTCCTGTGAAACAGCCCCGCCCCAGGGAATATAATTGCTGGGCAGATCGATGGAAAATCCGCAGGAAAGATGAAGATTTCTGGCGTGCAAAAGTTTCCGCAACTGAATCAGTGTTGCGGCAACCTGTCCGGCGTTGACGGCAACGGCAAAAACATATTGCGTGCGGTCGGCTTTCAGGCGACGAAGAAATTCAATAACGGGCGGCGGCACCCCCCAGATGTGAACGGGAAAAACCAGACCGATGCGTTCCGAATCACAAGTGAGAGATGTTTTTTTATTGCGGCTGAGGGAAATCAGCTCCGACAGATCCAGACGACCGGCTATCTTCTTAGCCGTCCACAGAGAGTTGCCTGTTCCCGTATAAAAATAAATAGTTGTTTTCATCAGGGTGATTACTTCAGCACCCGGTTGTAACCGGCTTCCGTGAAACCATACACTTGATTATTGTTGATAATGGCGAACGGAACGTCTGTACTGTCATCTATTCCTTTTCTTTTTTCCGCCGCAGTCTGATCCTGATCCAAATTATATTCCGTAAATTCCAGATTCTTGGAATTTAAAAAATTCCTGGCTTTGTCGCAATCGGGACAATCGTTTTTTGTATAAAGGACAATATCCGGTTTTTTTTCTTTTTGAGCCGTCAGTTTTTCATCCGCCTTTTTACTCTCCTCAAATACTTTTACTTTCTGTTTTTTTAAACTTTTGGGCGGGAGATAATCGGTGATATGCGCCACACCGGATTCATCTTCCCAGGTGTATAAATCGGCACTCGCCGGTCCCGCCATCATAACGATCACTGCCAATGAAAATAACAAGTATTTTTTCATAAAGACCTCACTCCCCGCGCCTCAGGCGCGCATCCGGCAGATGAAGATCAACGCGCTGCCGTTCTATGGTGTTGGCTCAAATAAAAAGTAAACGGATACAGCATAATTTTAACTCTGCTGATTTTAGCCGGAATATTATTAAAAATCAATGACATTGTTACAGATCGTTATCAACCGTCCGTCAGGAACAGGTAAATATCCATTCATGTAAAGAGGGTTCCCTGACGGCAAAAGAAGCGGTTCGGAAATACATTCTTGACAGGAGAGGCCGGTCGCTATACTGATGAACGTCATCAAAACGGTTTCGCAATTTCCAAACGGTTAAAAACAGTCAAACTGTTGTTCAGCCGTTTTATATAAAGCTGGTATTGACGCATCAAATATAGCTATCCGGATATTTTCGCCATGGAGAAACA
The DNA here is from genome assembly GCA_002840435.1 of Deltaproteobacteria bacterium HGW-Deltaproteobacteria-6. Taxonomy (NCBI): domain Bacteria; class Deltaproteobacteria; species Deltaproteobacteria bacterium HGW-Deltaproteobacteria-6. The sequence continues at coordinate 8,603 of PHAT01000010.1, read as the reverse complement.
ACCATGAGCTTGATCGAATACGATGTCATTGTAATCGGCGCAGGAGTGGCAGGTCTGACAGCCGGCGCCTGCCTTGCCGAACAAGGCATGAAAGTCGCTCTGGTCACCAGCGGTGAACCGACCGCCTGTCTTTCCACCGGCTGCATCGATGTTTGTTCGAACAAGCAAAATCCTCTTATCGGCATTGCGGAACTTCCTCCGGAGCATCCCTATCACCTGGTTTCCGTTAAAACCATCAGAGAGGCATTGAAAAATTTTCAGACGGTCATGGCGGAGGCGGATCTGCAATACACGGGAAATCCGGAAAATAATCGTCCGGTTCTTTCGGCTATCGGAACATTCAAAACCACCTGCCTGACACCTTTGACCATGCAGTCCTCCCCCCAAAGCGATGATGAAAGAATACACATTGTCACGTTTTCCGGTCTTAAGGATTTTTATCCCGGCTATATCATTTCCCGGCTTTCAAACGCGTCTTATTCAACATACGACGCGGGTGTTTCCACAACCATGGGCATTGCATCCAAATTTGAAGATGATTCATTTCTGGAAGCATTCATCCTGTGGCTGGAAAAACAAAATATCCGTGAAGATAAAATTGCCGTTCCGGCTGTACTGGGTTTGGAGTCGGCGGCAGCCATTCTGCAGAAGATCGAACACCGTCTGGAACGTCCCGTTTTTGAAATTCCCACGATTCCGCCTTCCATGCCCGGCCGAAGGCTGTTTAACGGACTGAAAGACCATTTTCGCCGCAAGGGGGGCGTTATCTACTGGAATTGGCCGGTTGTCGGCGTGGAAAAATCCGGAAGACAAATTGAAGCAGTCATGGCCGAATCACACGGCAGACCCAACAGCCTCAATGCCAGAGCGTTTATTCTGGCCACCGGATCCTTTGTCGGCGGCGGGCTTTGGGCAAAACATGATAAGATTACAGAAAAGATATTTAATCTGCCAGTCTTTGTGCCGGGTGAACGGGATGTCTGGTTTGATCAGGATTACTTTTCCATGAATCATGGCATCGGTCAGGCAGGCATTGAGGTTGATTCAACCTTCCGGCCCGCGAACTGCTCCTGGGATAATCTTTTTGTCTGCGGTGCCATCCTGGCCCACACGGAAGCATTGAAAAACGGCTGTGGAAACGGTTTTGCGATAGCCACGGGCCATGCCGCGGCTCAGTCCTGCCTGGAACACATGCGCTGAAGGTTAAAGGCTGCATCCGCCGGGCAAGCTAACGGAACGCTGCGAATTGATTTTTGTGCTAGCTTTGATTTGATATCAGAGGTTTCTACATCTGTTGCCAAGCATGAACCAGACGGCAAAATTACGCCGGAAATTTGAAATGCAGAAAAAAATTTTCATAAGACAATATTGTCTCTACTCTATAATAAAAACACGTTCCAGATTGATTAAGATGCGGTCGTCTCTTTTGAGTTGATAGACACCTCGCCAGATGCCTTTGGCAAGCGGATGATCCTGCGTGTTACGTCTCCCCGCATAACTCACCCAGCTTCGATTACTTTTTGTCAGATATTTTCCCTGATCAATCATGACACGCTGATCAGGATTAATTAAAGTGAAGTGTTCTCTATCCCCCTGCAATACACCAAATACGTGAACCCAGAAGATCAGCGCAGGCATCTCGGATGAATGTGATTTTGCCGCCCGGAATTCTCCCTGCCACAGTTCGATCTGTGCTGGAGGCTTTGGTGAAAAGCCGGCGCGAATCAAACCGGTGGGGACATAATCGGGTGCATTCTCCCAGAGCGCGTGACGTGAAACCTGACATCCAGCAACCGATGATCGACCGACAAAAGGATCAACGACCTTGTCCTGATAACGAACCGTGAAATGGACATGCGGGAAAGAAGCGAGCCCCGACGAACCGACCATGCCCAGAGGCGTCCCTTTCCTGACCGTGTTGCCTTTTTTAACGGCAATGGAACCATTGAGCAGATGACAGTATTGCGTTTGCCAGCCATGGCCATGATCGATAACTAAGCCATTGCCGCATTCGATATTACTTACAGCTTTTTTCTGTGCCTGGTCAGCAATTAACCGGTCGGCCATACCATCCCGCGCTCTGTGGACAATACCATCGGCAGCGGCAAGCACGGCAACCCCCTGTTTCATTGTTGCCAAATCCGATATCCCAAAATCAGTCCCGTTATGCTCGTTGTAAGTCTGGCTGCCACAGCCAAAGTCCAGCACCTTATCACCAGGATCCAGGTCCACATAATGCATAATATAACAGTTGCTGCCTAACGTGCATTTGATGGGCAGTGCCAATACCGGCTGTGCTGTTGTTTCCGTGCTTCCAGCAAAAGAAGGCCGAATAACAATAAGCAGCACAATGATGACGGCATGAAACAAATGCTTCTGCATAGATGAGATCATAAGTTATTTGGGCAATATATCTAATAAATAAACATTTCCACGCCCCTTTATCCTCTTTCCCATGAGAATGTATCATGATTCCGAATCCCGAAAAATCGGGATTCGGAATGACAATTGTTGCGACACAGTCCCTGGTGCGAGATGATAAAGAGACAGTCACTCAGAAGGCTTCGCCCTTTTGAGACAGAATGACGCCATCCGATGATAACATATCTACTGCATCTTTGGCTTCTCTTCCGTGGCGGCCTGCGGTGCGGAGATATCAATGACGCCATTAGCTGCTTCATAGCGGCGAAGCAGATTACCCAGTGTCACAGCGAAACGTTTTGCGTTCTTGAGTGAAACAGCCATTTTTGATTCTATCATGACAATGCCTGGATCAACGGACTGATTGCCAAACATGAAAATGACTTCATCTGCGCCGAAACCAATATTGAAAATGCTGGAATACTGGGTCTTAACACCCTCCTCCGTAAAACGTATTTTCCTGGTCTGAATGTTTTGAGTTTCCTGACCCGCTTCATTCTGATTTACATTATCCTGTTCATTTTTTGCCATCGTAAATACCTCCTTTTATTTTCATTTATCTTACTTTCAAACCCTCATCCAGATATCGAATAATCGGAAAAAGGAAAAACTCTATAATACGGCGCTTGCCGACATTGACTTCCGCAGCCACTGTCATGCCCGGTTTGACTTTATAAACATCACCGTTCTTTGTTTTGAGGCTTTCCGCCAGCATCTTAACCCTTACCGGATAACCGCCTGTTTCATTTTGCTCGTCCTGTGATCTTTCTTTTTGAGCTTTTTCCTCTATACTGTAGGGATTGACAACCTCGATGCTGCCTTCAATAGTTCCGTATTTTTGGAAATCGAAAGTATCCACTTTGATGATGCAGGTCTGCCCTTCCCTGATATAACCGATATCCTTGTTCATTACAACGGCATTAACCTCCAGAGGTGTACCTTCCGGAACGATGCCGACAACAGGCTGCGCTGTGGTTACCACCCCACCAATCGTTTTTACCGGCAAAAGGTGTACATAGCCGGTAACGGGCGCAATGATGAACCGCTTGCCCTGCTTGAACCTTAAGCTGCTGACATCCGCCTCCAGTGTGTTTCGCCCCTGTATATTTGTGGAATAATCGGCAAGAAGCTTTTCCCGAAGCTGCTCTACCTGGCCTGACTTTGCATCACGCTCGCGCTCCAGATTCATTCTTTCTTTCATTTTGTCGCGATAGCGGTTATCGGCCACAGCGCCGATTTCCACCAGAGCCTTCTGCCTTTGTTCGTCTTCAATCGCAATAACCAGCAACTTATCCAAAGTGGATATTTCTTCTTTTAAAGACTTTAATGCATTTCTTTGCACCTGAAAATGTGATTTCTGTGCCTGCATGACATCTGAAGATTGTCCTCTATTCCCCGGGGTAAATTCTTTATCAGCCAGAACAGAATTAATGCGCTCCATGGATAACCGGGAATATTTCAGATTCCGTTCTTTGCCTTCCAAATCAGCCGTATCAACGGAAGGGTCGATTTCCAGCAAAACATCTCCCTTCTTCACATAGTCCCCTTCTTTGACGTGAATTCCGGTAATGACGCCTGTCTCCAGGGGCTGCACCACTTTCACATCGCCTGCGGGAATAACCTTTCCCCGTGCCGTGACCACAACATCAATTTTCAGAAATATTAAGCCCAGGATGGTAACAACCAGCAGGGCAATGATCGTCCATAAGAAAAGCAACCCCAACGGATTGACCGGCCGATCTTCAATTTCCGCAATGATTGGTCTAAATTCATTTTGATCCGAATGATTCATCGCAGCCGATTTTCCTCCTGTTGTTTGTAGAGATAGGTGTAGAGACCGTCTTTTTGCATCAGAGAAACGTGATTGCCGGTTTCGACAATCTTGCCCCGATCAATGACAATGATCATGTCACAGTCGCGCATAACCGAAAGACGATGCGCGATGAAGATCACGGTTCTCCCTTTGCGAATCAGGTGCAGGTTCTGCTGAATCATCCTTTCGGATTCGTAATCCAGGGCGCTGGTCGCTTCGTCAAAGATCAAAATATTCGGATTCATGATCAATGCCCTTGCGATGGCAATACGCTGTTTCTGCCCACCGGACAAAGACGAACCGCGTTCTTCTACGCATGTGTCATAGCCCAGCGGCATTTCGGAAATAAAATCATGGGCGCCTGCAATGCGTGATACCTCTATAATGCGTTCCATAGCGGCATCGGGGGCTGCCATGGCAATATTTTCTTTGATCGTGCCGCTGAAGAGAAAACATTCCTGTAAAACAATCCCGGTGCGGTACCGCAGAAAAAGCGGATCCATATGACGGATATCCACGCCATCAATCATGATCGTGCCTTCAATGGGCAGATAGAGCCGCTGCACCATCTTGGCAATTGTGCTTTTCCCCGACCCACTGCGCCCGACGATTCCCACCATCATCCCGGCGTTGATCTTGAAATCGACTTTGTCCAGAACCAGAGGGCCATCCGGCGCATAGCGGAAGGATACCTCTTTGGCAGTAATCTCACCCTGAATCTGCGAGATGGCAATGGCTCCTCCGACAACTTCCGGAGGTGTATTGATAATATCGCCGATGCGATCCAGCGAAAGTCTGGCCTGCTGAAAATCCTGCCACATATTCACCAGCCGCAGAATCGGCCCGCTCAGTTGCGACGCAAACATCTGAAAGGCGATCAACTGGCCGACGCTCATACTTTTATCGAATACCAGACTCACGCCGAAATAGATCACCGCCAGCGTCATCACCTTCTGAAGCGCCTGTGAAGCAGTCACCGCCACATTACCCAGATTGGATAATTTAAAAGCCGACATAATATAGTCGCCCAAGCTTTTCTCCCAATCCTTGATCATTTTGCCTTCAATCGCCAGGGATTTGACCGTTTGAATGCCCGTGATGGATTCCACCAGAAAGGATTGATTGGCCGCGCCCTTCTGGAACTTTTCCTCCAGCCTTTTTTTGATCATCGGCGTAGCCACAAAGGAGATAACCGCGATAGCCAGAACAAATGCCAGAACAATTAATGTCAGATAGCCGCTGTACAGAACCATGATCGCAATAAAGACCACAGAAAATATCGTATCGAGCAACACCGTCAATGATATATTGGTCATGAATTGCCGGAGATTTTCCAGCTCGCGGACCCGGGCGATGATATTGCCCACTTTGCGGGTTTCAAAATACCGGAACGGCAACGACAAGAGATGACGATAAACTTTCGCGCCCAGGCTGGCATCCACCTTGTTGGCTGTATGGTACAGCAGGTAATTACGCATCAGATTCATAATTGTATCGAAAAGCAGGACAGCCATGAAGGCCCCTGCGACAACCTGAAGCGTTGTCAGGGCGTGATGCGCCAATACCTTGTCAATGATGACTTGAATGAACAGCGGCGTAACCAGACCGAATAACTGAATGAAAAAAGATGCCGTGATAATGGCGGTAAAAACAGGCCGGTGCTTGTAGAATTCCTTGAACAGCCATTTCATATTGAGGAAGAATTCCGTTTTGGTAAAGCGCGGATACAGAGCAATGGCCTCACCGCTCCAGAATTGCAGAAATTCTTCCACTGCCATTTCTCGTGGTTTTCTTTCCTGACAGTTGAAGACGAATATTTTTTCTTCCTTTTTCCCGATCAGAATATGAAACTCATTACTCTTTGAAAGAAAGATCAGCGGCATGGGATATTTCAAAAGCTCTTCAACAGCTTTGAATGCCTTCAACCTTGAACGGATGCCATGATCCCGTAAAATACGAAGAATTTCGGCCTTGCTCAACTCGTCTTCAATGAAATAGCGTCGTTTCACCGCTGCCAAATCGATGCTGACGGAATGAATTTTTGAGACAACCTCAATAGCTACAAGCCCGGTCTCCATCGTATTTCCTTAGAAATTTATTGTAATCAAGCTCCAGCTCCAGCTGTGTTTCATAAACCGCAAGTGTTTGTTCCGATATTTTCAAATCCCTTTCCACGGAAAGCGCGTCTTTTTCCAGTTCCAGCATATCCAGATTACTTCGTTCACCCAGCGCCTGCGCCTTTTTACCGATCGAAATCATTTTTGCATATTGATCGCCAAGTTTTTTAAAATGCCGGTAAGATCGGGTCAGATTTTGATAGCCGTCGGAAATCGTTTTTATGTCTTTATATCTTTCTTCCAGTGCCGCGCGGATGCCTTCCTCCTGCTTGCGGATTTCATAGAGATTCTTCTTCCATTCCCATAACCTTGCCCCGCCGTCGAAAAGTGGCAGGCTGACCAGAACTCCCGCGCTGTATGATGACGGCCTTGTATCCCTTAATGAAGCATCCAGAGTATCCGGTGAACTGTTGAATAAATCATACCGGGTATAAACTGAAATATCAGGCAGCAGATTATTTCTGGCGGATGTTGTTTTAGAACGGATCGCCTCCATTTCCTTTTGCCGCATCTTGTATTCCGGCGCACCGGCAGCCGCACGTTTTTTATCAATTGCCCCTATTTCACCTTGAAATACGATCGGATCAATTACTGTGTTCTCCGAGTAACTGCCACCCGTATAGACGCTTAATCGATGAAGAAGGTCCGTCTTATCTTTTTGAATCCCGGTAATTTCTTTTTCTGTTGATATCACGTCCGTTTCGGCTTTGAGAATATCTTCAAAAGAAAAATGTCCGACGGCACGTGCCTCTTTCTTTATTCTCATAATATCTTTAAGGTGCATCAGAATCCTGCTTGAGTAATCCAGCTTGATTTTAGATTCAATCAATGACCCGTAAATATCCGTAACCTCACGAATGATTTTTTTTGCTTCTGTTTCGCATTGATGAACACTGTAATCTTTCAAGTGTTCATAATATTTCGCTTCATATCTTTTTTTATACCAGTGCGAAAAATAGTACTGACCGGTGAGATTAACGGATGACCTCCATGCGGACTGGTTACCGCCAACCACTTCATTACCGATGGTTTCAATGTTGGTTGTATTTCGCGTGTCGATATTTTCGTAACGCTCACCCCGGCCACTTACATTAACGGTCGGAAACAATCCTGCAATACTCGTGCGGTGTTGCGCATCGGAAATACGAATATCTTCAATGCGCATTCGCAGATTAGGAGAATGCCGCAAAGCGTCAACAACAGTATCCCGATGGTTTAGCGCCTCGGCCATACATAAATCGCATAGATTAAAGATGATGAAGATACTGATCAGAAAGATTAACTTATAGCCCGGCAAAGATACATCCTTCCTTGATAATATTTTCCCCTATATTTGAAACGCAGGAAACGTTCATAACCATTCCCCACGTGTCAAGTTTCGCCGTAATTGTTTTATCTTAAATATTGGAGGCTTCTATATCTGTTGCCAGGTCTGCGCCAGAGTGCTGATATAGCTGTGGTCCGCCATCATGGCATTGAATTTCTGCATCACATCCATGCCGCTGTTGTTAATCTCGCTCATCGTATTAACGATGATTTCTATATCCTGCCTTGTAACATAATGACCATCCGACACTTCCAGGCGCTCTATGCCATAATTATTGCTGCTAAACTGACTGGCAATCTTCACGTAGTTGCCGGTATCGACAAAAATGTACAGATCGCCGTCCTGCTTAACAATCACCGGCTCGGTGGAGGAAATTCCATCCGTCATTTTGAGGGTATCCACATCGGTTGTGATGGTACTATAATCATTTATAGTGTCTTCTCCATCGGTTCGGCGGAAGGTGTATGCATCATTCCCTGTCCCACCAACCAAAACATCATTCCCTTGTCCACCATCAAAGATATCGTTTCCAGCATTACCGGTAAGTGTATTGGCAACACTATTTCCTTTTAGATAGTTATTTAGTTCATTCCCGGCACCATCAACGGCACCTATCCCCGTTAAAGTCATATTTTCAACATTCGCACTGAGCGCGTATGTCATTGAGCTCTTGACTGTGTCTATACCAGCCCCAACATTTTCAGTTACCACATCACTGGCATCATCAACAACGTATGTGTCATTACCAGAACCACCTAACATTCCATCTGCACCTGTTCCGCCATCCAGGTAATCATTGCCATAAGCACCGGTTATCATGTCGTTGCCTTCATATCCATAAATCGTATCCATTCCGTTATTGCCATTCAGGGTATCAGCATCCGATGTCCCCAAAACCTGGTAACCATCCGCATCCAGCTGTGCC